>JBATDL010000423.1:0-2026 GCA_049663445.1 Candidatus Competibacter sp. | reverse complement strand
GGCCGGTGCTGGCGGCGGCCTGGGAGGAAGAACCCGCCATCGCCTTCATCCTGGCCTACAACCCGGTGATGGTGGCGCAGCGCGACGCCACGGCCGCCTACCGGCCGCCCGGCGGGTTGCGCCGGGTGATGGAACACACTTCGTTCTACGTCCGGGCCGCCTCGGGCACGTCGAGCACCGTCTCGGAGGGCGGCGACACCACCACCAGCTCGCCCATGACGGTGGGGATTCAGCTCAACATCCCGCTATCTTCCCCGAAGGAACAACGCGAGTTCGCCCAACAAGCGCTGGCCGAAGCCACCCGGATCGACGAAATCCGTGGGCGAGCCTTGACCGACCTGGCCAAGCTGCGCGAGCTGGAAGCCGAGCGCGCCGCCGTCCAGACGCGGTTGGACTTCCACCGGTCCAAGGCCGACTGGCTACAAGAGCGGGTCAAGAAGGGCTACGAGGGCGATGTCGAAAAGCTGTGGGAGGCGGCCCAGCAGCAGAACACCGAAGCCGCCACCGTGCAGCGCCTGGACCTGCTGCTCGCCGCCCAGCGCCGGCAGGTGGCGCATCTGGCGGGTGAGCAGTGGGAACCATTATTTAACTACCTTTCTAATAAAGGAAATTTACCAAGGGACTGAAATAAAACAGGAGGGTAAATGCATGAGAACGATGAATTACGCCGACTGGATGAAAGAAGGGATACGCCGCTTTGGCCCCGATCAGATGGACTGGCGTTTCGTCTGCCCGAGCTGTGGGCATATAGCCAATCTTCAAGATTGGAAGGATGCCGGCGCTTCTTCCAGGCAAGCGGCTTTTTCGTGTGTTGGGCGTTATCTGAACGATCCAGTCGTTTCTAAAAACACGTTCAAGAATACCGGAGGCCCCTGCGATTATGCAGGCGGCGGACTCATCGGACTGAACCCGGTCGAGATTGTCATGGAGGGTGAGCGGAACACACGGGTCTTCGAGTTCGCCGACGCATGAAGTCCATCACCGGCCTGATCGGCCGCGAGGCCCTGGTGGAACAAATCGCCCGCGAGGCGCGCAAGGGCCGGCACCTGCTGCTGACTGGCCCGGCTGGCATCGGCAAATCCGCCGTGCTGGAGGCGGTCATCGATCGGCTGTTGCTCCGCCAGCAGCGGATCGTGATTCAGGTCAGCGAGCACCAGGCCAAGGGCCAGTTCCTGGAAATCGCCCGGGGCTTGCTGGAAAGCGGCTTGTTGAAACCGTCCGCGCTGGAGCTGGACGCCGGCCTCGATGCCCTGGACTCGGCGGCGCTGGAATGGGCCAAGCTCAAGCGCTCGGTGAATCGCCTCAGCATCCACGACCTGACCGCCGCCATCGTGCCGGTGCTGCACGCGCAAAAAGACCGGGTGTTGATCGCGGTGGATGATTTGACGGCGGTGACGCCGACCCTGGTGGCGTTCTGGCTGGCGGTGTGCGACGCCGCGCAACTGCTGGCCTGCGCCAGCGCCAAGCGGCCCAACGTGGCCAAGCTGTGGTGGAAGCTGGCCGAGATCGAGATTCCACCCGTGTCGCCCGATCACGCGCGGGCCATCGCCCAAAGCTACCTGCAACAGACCGGCACCCTGGTCGAATCCCCGCCGCTGTTCGTCGCCCACCTGATCCAGCAGGCCAACGGCAACCCCCAAGCCCTGGCTGACCTGCTGGCCGACGCCAGCAAGGAGCGGGTGGTGAACAAACAGCGCATCCGCGAGATGCGGCACGCCGCCGGGGTCAAGTATCTGGACTTTACCCCGGTGATGATCGTGGCGCTGGCCTCGGTGGTCGGGGCTCGCTATTTGGCCATCGGCACCGGCGACACCGAGCTGTACATCTTCGCCGGGATGATCGCGACGGTGGTGGTCTCGGTGCGGGTGTTCCTGTTCAAGGGCGCCGGGAAGGCGAATTAGGTGATCTCATCGCTCGGCCAACCTTATACCGCAATAGAGGATTAAATCATGGCGACTAACGAGAACTGGATTATCGTCAATCAATAGTTCGGACAGTTTTTAGGCAGCGATGGGCTGAATCAGGC
>JBATDL010000422.1:0-3403 GCA_049663445.1 Candidatus Competibacter sp. | reverse complement strand
GCACCGCCGGGCGCGGTGCTGAGCCGCGCTCATCTCGAAACCCGCTGGCACGCCGCCCTGCCCCGACTGATGCTGACCGGCTTGGGGTTGTTGGCCGGCGGTGGCCTGGTGCTGGCGGTTTCCCATTCGCTGACGGCGGGTTTCGCCGGACTGTTCCTGCTAATTCTGGGCTGCGCGCTGCTGACACCGCCGGCCATGGTCGGACTGGTCCGGCTGAGCCGGCCGCTGACCGCCCGACTGGGGTTGCTGGCGCGAATGGCCAACCGCGATGTCGCCCGCCATCTGAGCCGCACCGGCATCGCGGTCGCGGCGCTGATGATCGCCTTTTCCACCACGGTCGGGGTCGGGGTGATGGTGGACAGCTTTCGTGGCGGCGTGACGATCTGGATCAACGATCTGCTCAACGCCGATCTCTACATCGCGCCGCTTTCCATCGAAGACGACGGCGACCGCTCGGAGACGCTGACCCCGGCGGCGCTAGCGGTGCTGCGGGATATGCCGGGCGTGGCGGCGGTCTCCACCTATCGTGCCCTCAAGATCGAGCTGGATCGCCGCCCCGTAACCCTGATTGCGGCGACGCTTGCCCCCGCCTCCCAGGCTGGCTATCACCTGATCGCCGGCGACACGGACACCGCCTGGCGACTGTTCCAAACTGGCGAAGCGGTGTTGATTTCCGAACCGTTGGCCTACCGGCGCCAGCTCTCGGCCGGCGACCGGATAACCCTATCGACCGAACAGGGACCGCACCCATTCGCCATCGCCGGGGTATTCCTGGACTATGGTTCGGAGCATGGCCGGATTTTGCTGCACCGCTCCGGCTACGAACGCTATTGGCACGATCCGACGGTCGGTTCGGCGGCGGTATTCGCGGCGGCGGGCACGGATCTGACGGCCCTGCGGACACGTCTGCGGGAACGGCTGGGACCGATTCAGCCGCTGCTGATCCGCTCCAACCGTGACATCCAAGGCATCACGATGGACATCTTCGACCGTACCTTCACCATCACCAACGTGCTGCGGCTATTGGCGATCCTGGTGGCGGTGGTCGGCGTATTGAGCGCGCTGCTGGCCCTGCAATTGGAGCGAGCGCGGGAGTTCGCGGTACTGCGTGCCACTGGCATGACAGCGGGAGAAATCGGCGGGCTGGTCTCGTTGCAGACCGGGTTCATGGGCGCCGCCGCCGGCTTGCTGGCGCTACCGACCGGACTGCTGCTGGCAGCGGTGCTGATCTTCGTGATCAACCGCCGGGCCTTCGGCTGGAGCCTGCCGTTTCAAGTGGACCCGCTGCTGCTGCTGGAAACGCTGGCACTGGCGATCGGCGCCGCGCTACTGGCTGGGTTGTACCCGATCTGGCGAATGGCCCGCGCCCGGCCAGCCGACGCGTTGCGCACTGAATAGCGCGGGTTCGGATTATGAAGAAGCGATTTTCGCAAGTTGGATTACCGATCCTGTTCGCCGCTCTGGCCCTAGCGGCGACTGGCTATTACCTCTGGCCCCGCCCTCAGCCGAAGAGCAACATGAGCAGCAATGTCAGCGTCGGCTCCGCCCTGGGTGGCGATGACAGCGCCGGCTACCAGCGAGCCTACCAGCCGCGACCATTCGTTTTCCCCGCCGATCACGGCCCACACCCGGAATTTCGCAACGAATGGTGGTACGTGACCGGCAATCTGGCCGATGCCACCGGTCGGGAATTCGGCTACCAGTTGACCCTGTTCCGCATCGCGCTGGCCCCGACCGCACCGGCGACGGATTCCGCTTGGCGCACTAATCAGGTTTATATGGGCCATTTCGCGTTGACCGACGTCGCCGATAACACGCATCGAGCCTTCGAACGCTTCAGTCGGGGCGCGATGAGGCTAGCTGGCGCGCAAGCAACGCCGCTGCGCGTCTGGCTGGAAGACTGGGAGCTGGCGGGTACCGGGTCCGACCCGTTTCCGCTGCGGGTGCGGGCACGTCAAGACGATATCACCGTCGATCTGACGCTGGACACTGGCAAACCGGTGGTGTTGCAAGGCGACCAGGGCCTAAGCCAGAAAAGCGCCGAACCGGGCAATGCGTCCTACTACTACTCCTATACCCACCTGCCGACCCGAGGTGCGGTCAGCCTCGGCGGACAGACGTTCACCGTCGGCGGCGCAAGCTGGCTGGACCGGGAATGGAGCACCAGCGCACTGGGGCCGGAGCAGAATGGCTGGGACTGGTTCGCGCTGCAACTGGACGACGGGCGGGAGGTGATGTTCTACCGGCTACGGCGCAAGAATGGCGGCGTCGATCCACTCAGCAAGGGCGTACTGGTCGCGGCCGATGGATCGACCCGCATGCTGCGCTGGAACGAGGTGGACTTGCAGCCGCTCGGCTCGTGGACCAGCCCGCGCACCGGCGACCGCTATCCCGCCGGCTGGCGGCTGCGCGTGCCAACCGAAAAACTGGATCTAACCGTCACTCCCAAAATCGCCAGCCAAGAAATGCAACTGACGGTGCGGTATTGGGAGGGGACGGTAGCCGTTAGCGGGCTCGCTGGAAAGCGAGCGGTTACGGGACAGGGCTATCTGGAAATGACCCGTTACGAATCGACCACCTCAATGCGCTGATTTCAGCTAAATATCGAGCGGCGCCACCGCGACTCCAAACGACGATTGCGTCCGCCACCCCTCGGGACCATACACTTCCACTACCCCATCCCCATACACGATCCAAACCTCGACCGCGCCCGCTTCCAGATACAGTCGGGTTCTCTGCGTCAATTCATCGGTGGTGTTGGATGGCGAGGCCACTTCGATACACAACTCCGGGGCTTTTGGATAGGGCGTCGCATCGCGATACCGCTCGAAAAATGCGTTGGACGCCCAAACCACATCCGCGACCTTCACCCCTTTGCTCGTCAGAATCGAACATTCGGGCATTTGAACGCCGTGCGGGAGGCAACGCAGCAACAATGCCTGCAATTTACCTTGCAACAACGAATGCCGATTGGTCGCCGGACTCATCGCAAACTCCACCTTACCGTCTTCGTTCAACTCCAGCTTGAAGGGAAAATCCCGCAAATACGGGTTATCGACCACTTCCCGCCACTTTTCCGCCAATGCCGCCGCATCCATCGTTCACCCCTATCAACCATTCACGCCACGCTGCCGCCGCGCCTCGAACAGAAAAATCCCCGCCGCCACCGACACATTCAAACTTTCGACTCCGTTCTCGGCCATCGGAATTCGCGCCAGCCGGTCGCAGACTTCGCGGGTCAGCCGCCGCAACCCTTTTTCCTCGGCACCCAGCACGATGGCGGTCGGCAAGGCGAAATCCACTTCATACAGGCTGGCGTCCGCCTCGCCGGCCGCGCCAACAATCCAAAGCCCCTGTTGCCGCAGATCGCGCAGCGTCCGCGCCAGATTGGTCACTGCGACGA
>JBATDL010000421.1:0-2612 GCA_049663445.1 Candidatus Competibacter sp. | reverse complement strand
TTCCCTTGGCATTGTTATATTCGGTCTCACACTCTTCCCAAGTGATTTTGACGCCGTTGATGCCATGTTCCTTGAGATTGACGTAGCTGAGGTAATCGACGAAACCGCCAAAGAACGACTGGCCATTGGCGCCATAGGGGCCAATCCGGTATGATACGATGGGAAAAAACTGCTCTTCGGCGGCGAATGCGCCTTGCGCCAACAGGATGATGGAAACGGCGGCGGTCAGCGCGGACTTGCGATACTTGGACATGATGTTGTCTTCTCCAATGTGGTTTTATTTGTAAAACACCCTCTAGTGGGGAAATGGCCACAGACGCAATTTCTCCTTGGTGATTTGCCACAAGCGGGCCAGGCCATGTGGCTCGACGATCAGGAAAAACATGATCAGTGCTCCGAATACCAGCACCTGGATATGCGAGACCGTTGCGTTGGAGAAAGGCAGCCCGAGCAAGCCGGCCACCCAGGGCAGGGAGATATCGAGGAAAATCGGCAGCAACAGAATGAAGGCGGCGCCGAGGAAACTACCCAGGATCGAACCGACTCCGCCGATGATGATCATGAACAGAATGCGGAACGACATATCCAGCGAAAAGCCGTCCGGTTCCACCGATCCCAGATAGCAGAAGGCGTAGAGCGCGCCCGCCACCCCGCAGTAGAACGAACTGACGGCAAAAGCCAGCAGCTTGGTCGGCATCAGGCGGATGCCGATAACCGAAGCGGCCACATCCATGTCGCGCACCGCCATCCAGGCACGGCCGGTGGATGAGCGCACCATGTTTTTGGCGGCCAGCGCCATGACGACCACAATGCTCAGCACCAGCAGGTATTTTTCCTGGGGGGACGCGAACTCATGACCGAAGATGATGAGTTGCTGGGCAGAAATCACCCCGGACGAGGAGTGGTTCGAGAACCAGGGGAATTTGGTCAGGCACCAGACGATGAAGAATTGCGCGGCTAGCGTCGCCACCGCCAGATAAAAACCCTTGATCCACAAACTCGGCAGCCCAAATAGAATGCCAACCCCGGCCGCCGTCACCCCGGCGCAGATAAAGCTTGCCAGAATCGGGATGCCGTCGATTCGCAACTGGAAGTTGTAGGCGGCGTAGGCCCCCACCGCCATGAAGGCGGCTGAGCCCAATGACAACTGGCCAGCGTAACCCGTCAGGATGTTTAATCCGAGAGCGGCGAGGGAAAAAATCAGAAAGGGGATCAGAATGGCCGAGAACCAGTAATCACTGGCGACCCCCGGAATGACCAGAAAAACCACCGCGAGCAGGATCAGGATGGCAATGCGGTCCTGGCGGATCGGGAACAGTTGCTGGTCGGCGGCATAACTGGTTTTGAATTGGCCGGCTTCACGATACAGCATGGGTTTTTCTCCTTATACCCGGTCGATGTGCTTCTCGCCGAACAGACCTTCGGGGCGAACCAGCAGGAAGAACAGGGCCAGCACGTAGGGGAACCAGCCTTCGATGCCACCGAAATTGCCACCGAACATCGATTGCATGACCGGCGGCAGATAAATCTCCGCCAGTTTTTCCGAAGCGCCGATGATCAGGCCGCCGACAATGGCACCCGGCACCGAGGTAAAGCCGCCGATGATCAGCACCGGCAGCGCCTTGAGCGCGGTGAAGGTGAGCGCGAACTGCACGCCATTGCGGGCGCCCCACATCATGCCGGCGACCAAGGCGACAAAGCCGGCGATGCCCCATACGATGGCCCAGATATGCTGCAAAGGAATGCCGATGGACAGCGCCGCCTGGTGATCGTCGGCCACCGCCCGCAAGGCTCGGCCGATCCGGGTGTATTGGAAGAACAGGGCTAGCGTGGTCACCAGCAGGGCGGCGACGCCGGCGGCCACCAGATCGAACTTGGAAATCACTATGTCCCACGAATCGAGAATGGCCGCGATCGGCTCATCGACGATACCGAGATCCAGGGCGCGCGGCTCGCTGCCGAACACGATCGGCGCCAAGCCTTCGATGAAGAACGCCAAGCCAATCGTCGCCATGAACAGGGTGATGGGCGGTTGATTGACCAGTTTGCGCAGGACGAATTTTTCGGTGGCGATACCGAACAGCGTCATGATGACGAAGGCGAGGATGATTGCCAGCCACAATGGCGCACCTTTCTCCATGCAACTGACCACCGACAGCGCCGCGAGGTACACCATCGCCCCCTGAGCGAAGTTGAAGACACCGGACGCCTTGTAGACCAGCACAAAGCCCAAAGCCACCAGCGCATACATCACCCCGGACAGCAGACCATTGATCAGGACTTCCAGAAAAAATTGCATGGTCCCGACCTCCTCAGTGGCTCACGCCCAGATAGGCGGTGATCACGTCTTCGTTGTTTTTCACGTCGTCCGGCAGACCGTCGCCGATCTTCTTGCCGTAATCGAGCACCACCACGCGGTCGGAAATATCCATCACCACCCCCATGTCATGCTCGATCAGGACGATGGTGGTGCCAAATTGATCGTTGACATCGAGAATGAAGCGGCACATGTCCTGCTTCTCCTCGACGTTCATGCCGGCCATCGGCTCGTCCAGCAGCAGCATGGACGGCTCGGCCGCCAGCGCCCGCCCCAGTTCCACTCGCTTTTGCAG
>JBATDL010000420.1:0-7695 GCA_049663445.1 Candidatus Competibacter sp. | reverse complement strand
GATGGGTGGTGGGGTGTACTCGGGCATTGCCAACGTGCGCGGCTGGGCAGTGGCGCCGCAGGGGCTCCAGCGGATCGAGCTGTATCTGGACGGCGCCCTGCAGGGCAACATTCCCCTCGGTGGGCGGCGGGCCGATGTCGGCGGCGCTTACTCCAGCTACCCCGGCTCGGCCGATTCCGGTTTCGCCATGGCCTTCAATTACTCCACGCTGACCGTTGGCGCACACACCCTCACCGTGCGCGCCATCGATGCTGCCGGCGCGGCGCGCGACACCAGCGCCACCGTGAACGTGGTCCGCTTCGCCAACTCCTACATGCCAGACCCGGCGGCAGTCAACCTGGACCGCGCTACCCTTAGCCAGACTGGTAATACGTTCACCATCCACAACCTGATGGCCGAGGGCCAGTCCTACACCATCCGCCTCGCCTGGAGCCCTGCTACTCAAGGCTTCGCCATCGATCAGATCGGCCGCTAATTAGGGAGGATGGAGTCATCAATCTCCTCCCTGCCTGCTGTTACAGGCAGGGAGGAGATTTTTTTAGCCAACCAAGGGTAAGGACGCGCGAAAAGCGCGGTTTGCATATAATGCTTACCTTGTACGGTAAGAAAGCAACTCACCTGTGAGCCATAATCTTTGCAAGCCAAAACCAACCCTCCCCGGTCTGCCAACTGCTGAGAGCGCTGTTCATCGCTCTCCTCCCGTCGCCTCGCTGATCGCAGTCAACGATCTGGAACAAAGCTTCGGCGGTGTCATGGCTTTGGCTGGCGTCGGTTTCCAAGTGCCGGAAAGCTTGATCTATGCCGTAATCGGCCCCAATGGCGCCGGTAAAACCACCCTGTTCAACAACCTCTGCGGCTTTTATCGACCTTCGGCCGGTTCGATCCGCTTCAACGGTCACGAACTGTGCGGCCTACCGACGCACCATATCGCCGCACTGGGCATCGCCCGCACCTTTCAGAATCTGCAACTGTTCTTCAACATGACCGTGATCGAGAACGTCATGGTCGGTTGCCACCTGCGAGCCAAGACAGGTCTGCTGGCCGCCGCCCTGCGCCTACCTCGCGTGCGGCGTGAGGAACAGCGGTTGCGAGAATGGGCGCGTGAAGCGCTGGAGTTGTGCGATTTAACGGATCGAGCTGCGCAACCGGCGGGCTCCCTGCCCTACGGCCTGATGAAGCGGGTCGAGATCGCCCGCGCCCTGGCCGCCCGCCCGCGCCTGCTGCTGCTCGACGAGCCAGCCGCCGGTCTCAACGACACCGAGACGCTGGCCTTACGCGATCTGATTGCCCGCATCCGCGCCACCGGCGTGACCGTATTACTGGTCGAGCACCACATGCCGCTGGTGATGAGTGTTTCGGATCGCCTGCTGGTGCTGGATTACGGCAGCGTGCTGGCCGAAGGCACACCAGCGGAAATTCAGGCTGACCCGCGAGTAGTTGCCGCCTATCTGGGAGGCGCGGTGCAGTATGCCGTCTGAATCCCCCCTCTTGGAGCAGAAGGAGCCTCTGCTCGAAGTCGCCGGCCTGAGCAGCGACTACGGTCCGGTCCGCGCCATCCATCAAGCCGACTTGCAGGTCCGCTCCGGCGAACTGGTGGCTATCGTCGGTGGCAACGGCGCCGGCAAGACCACCCTGCTCCACACTCTCTCGGGTTTGCACCCCGCCGGCGGTGGCCGCATTCACTTTACCGGCCTGGACATCACCCGCTGGCCGACGCACCGCATCGTCGCTGCCGGTATCTGCCAAGTCCCTGAAGGTCGCCAGGTTTTCGCCCCACTGAGCATTGAGGATAACCTGCGGCTGGGCGCTTACCGGGTTCGCGACCACGGCTGGGTGCTGCGGGAACTGGAACACGTCTACACACTGTTCCCAATTCTGGCCGAACGCCGCCGACAACTGGCCGGCACTCTCTCGGGTGGTCAGCAACAGATGCTCGCCATCGGCCGCGCCCTGCTCGGCCGCCCGCGCCTGCTGCTACTGGACGAACCGTCGATGGGATTAGCGCCGCTGCTGGTCGAGGAGATCTTCCGGGTCATCGTCGAATTGAACAGCCAGAGCGTTACCATTCTGCTGGTTGAACAGAACGCCCGTGCCGCCCTGGCTATTGCCCATCGGGGCTATATTTTGGAAACCGGCCGCATCATCAAGACCGCCCCGGCAGCGGAACTGCTCGCCGATGACGCAGTGCGTCGGGCCTATCTGGGTTATTGATGCAGGATAATCGTTAACTTCCCTCCCCTTACTGGACAGGAACCATGTACGTAGACCGGATCATGACCCGCGAGGTGGTGCAGGTCGCCGAGGAAACCCGCCTGCCGCAACTGGCGGCGCTGATGCGCGACCACCACATCCGCCATCTACCGGTCGTGCGCGACGGCCATCTGGTCGGGCTCATTACCTCCCACGACCTCGAACGGGTTTCGCCCTCGCCGATCACCACCCTGTCGGTCGGCGAGGCAAACTACCTGCTGGGCAAGCTCACCGCCGCCAAGGTCATGCGCGCCAGGGTCATTAGCTGCATGCCCGATACGCTGGTCGAAGAAGCCGCGCGTCTGCTCCGCCAGGAAAAAATCGGCTGTCTGCCGGTGGTGGCGGCCGGCGGCAAGCTGGTGGGCATTGTCACCCATGAAGATCTGCTGGATTTTTTCCTCGACATCACCGGCTGCCTGATGCTGGACACCACCCGCATCGCCGTGCATTTACCCGACACTATCGGCCAACTGGGCAAGCTGCTGGCCACGATCAACGAAGCCGGCGGTTACATCGCCACCGTCGTTTCGCCTCTGCATCCCGATCAGACCGGCCTGCGCGTGGCCGTGGTGCGCTACCGCGCCGGCGACCCGCGCGCCCTGAACCAGCGGCTGCGCGATCTGGGATACGAATTGCTCGCCGAAACTCTGCCGACGGCGTGAGGCGTCTGGAAATCTGCTCCCTGTCTCCTGAACCCCTTCTTAAATCGGAACCGACCCCATGATTCTAGATATCGAACAGGAAACCCTGCCGCGCGAAGACTTGCGGAACCTGCAACTGCACCGGTTGTGCGCCACCGTCGAGCGTTGCTACCAAACCGTTAAGTACTACCGTGAAGCCATGGACGAACTCGGCGTCAAACCGAGCCATATCCAGTCCGTGGCCGATGTCCGGCTATTGCCATTTACCAAAAAAGAAAATCTGCGCGAGAACTACCCCTTCGGCATGTTCGCCGTCCCCACCGACCAAGTGATCCGCATCCACGCCTCCAGCGGTACTACCGGCAAGCCCACGGTGGTTGGCTACACCCGTCGCGACATTCGCACCTGGGCACGAGTGATGGCCCGTAGCTTGGCCGCCGCCGGGCTACGGGCCGGCGATCGCCTGCACAACGCTTATGGCTACGGGCTGTTCACCGGCGGGTTGGGGTTGCACTACGGCGCCGAGGAACTGGGCCTCATGGTCACCCCGATTTCCGGTGGCCAGACCCAGCGCCAGATTATGCTGATGCGGGACTTCGAGCCCACCGGCCTGTCCTGCACACCGTCCTACGCACTCAACCTCGCCGAAACTGCCGAGGACATGAATGTGGATCTGCGCAAGCTGTCGCTCAAGGTTGGCGTATTCGGCGCCGAGCCCTGGACCGAGGAAATGCGCTATGAGCTGGAATCGCGGCTGGGCATCGATGCGATTGATATTTACGGTCTGTCCGAGGTGATTGGCCCCGGCGTGGGGATCGAATGCCTCGAAGCCAAGGATGGCCTGCATGTGTTTGAGGACCACTTCCTGATCGAAGCGGTCGATGTCAACACCGGTCAGCCGATTCCCTACGGCGAACCGGGCGAAATCGTGATCACCTCGCTGACCAAGGAAGCCTTCCCGGTAATCCGCTACCGCACCCGCGATATCTCGGTGCTCAACCCCGCGCCCTGCCGCTGCGGCCGGACCCACGTTCGCATGCAGCGCGTCACCGGTCGTACCGACGATATGCTAATCATTCGCGGGGTCAATGTATTTCCTTCACAGGTCGAGGCGATCCTTATGCAGACCGAAACCCTGTCGCCGTTTTACCAGCTGGAAATATCCCGCGAAAACAACCTCGACCTGCTCACGGTCAATGTGGAAGGCAGTCCGCCGCTGGTTGCCCAGGGTCGGGAGGCAATGGACCGGGTCGCGCACAAGGCCCAGAAGGACATCAAGGACTTCATCGGCGTGACCGCCAGGGTTGTGGTAAGAGCCACCGGCGAAATCCCCCGTTCCGAAGGTAAAGCGGTGCGAGTGGTGGACCATCGCAAGCAGCATCATAAGTAAAAAATAAGGTTTTGGATGGCTGGGCTGGGTTTGCGTTACACTATGAGAGCGGTGCGAGCAACGGCAGACCTGCCGCTTCCATCGCTGTCCGGCACCGCGTGATCCTTGTATCCGTGAGGTGTGCAATCATGCCAGACTCCAAGCAGACCGCCCCGGCCACCCCGGCCCCAACAGCGACACCCGAGATCAAACCTACCCCCAAACAGCCGCTTCGTTCCTGGCTTGGCCCCTCCGGCCAAACATCATCGGCGCACCGCGCCTACGGTATCGAACGCTCGTTTCTCGGCACCCACATTCCCGAAACCATCGACCGGATGGTGAGCGCCAACCTCGCTCGCGGTACTGCGGGTACCTCGCCGGCGGTGTTGGCCATGGCCTACCTCGACTGGTTGATGCACTTGGGTCTTTCCCCAGGCAAGCAAGCGCTGCTGAACGAAAAGGCGGTTCGCAAGATGGTGCGACTGGCGCTGTACGCGTTCAAGGCGAGCCAAAACCCGGAGACCCCACCCTCCATCGAGCCTCTGTCTCAGGATCACCGTTTCGACAGCGAGAGCTGGCGGCAATGGCCCTACAATCTTATTTCACAGTCGTTTCTGCTGACTCAGCAATGGTGGCACAACGCCACGACCCATATCCGCGGTGTCGACAAACAGAATGAAGCGATTATCTCCTTCGTTACGCGGCAGATCCTCGATATGTTCTCGCCCTCCAACTCGCCACTCACCAACCCGGAGATCCTCAAGGCCACCATGGAGGAAGGGGGTCAAAACCTGGTGCGTGGCTGGACCAACTTTATGGCCGATATGGAAAAGGTAGTGGCCGGTAAGCAGTTGGGCACCGAGGCGGAGCAATTCGTGGTCGGCCGCGATGTAGCCGTCACTCCTGGTAAAGTGATCTTCCGTAACCACTTGATCGAACTGATCCAATATCAGCCAACTACCGCCCAGGTGTACGCCGAGCCGGTCCTGGTGGTGCCGGCCTGGATCATGAAGTACTACATTCTCGACCTGTCGCCGCATAACTCCATGGTCAAGTACCTGGTGGAACAAGGCCATACGGTCTTCATGATCTCCTGGAAAAACCCGACCGCCGCAGATCGCGACCTCGGCATGGACGACTACCGGGAACATGGCGTGATGGCGGCGCTGGACACCATCTCCGCGATTTTGCCTGGACACAAGGTCCATACGGTGGGCTATTGCCTCGGCGGTACCTTGCTAACCCTCACCGCCGCCACCATGGCCCGCGACAGCGATCATCGGCTTAAGACCATGACCCTGTTCGCGGCTCAGACCGATTTCACCGAAGCGGGTGAACTGCTGTTGTTCATCAACGAAAGTCAGGTCTCCTTCCTGGAAGACATGATGTGGGATCAGGGCTATTTGGATGCCGACCAGATGGTGGGCGCCTTCCAAATGTTGCGCTCCAACGATCTAATCTGGTCACGGATAGTCCATGATTATTTGCTGGGCCGCCGTCAGCCGCTCAACGATCTGATGGCCTGGAACGCCGATCAGACCCGGATGCCATTCCGCATGCACTCCGAATATCTGCGGCATATCTTCCTCGGCAACGAACTCGCCACCGGCCATTATAAAGTCGATGACCGCACCATCTCCATCACGGACATCCGCGCGCCGGTCTTTACGGTTGCCACCGAACAGGATCACGTCGCGCCCTGGCGGTCGGTCTATAAGATCAACCTGCTGGCGGACGCCGATGAAGTGACTTTCCTGTTGACCAGCGGTGGCCACAACGCCGGTATCGTCAGTGAACCGGGCCATCGGCGGCGCAGCTTCCAGGCCGCCTGCCGCAGCGACCAAGACCGCTACATCGATCCGGAGACCTGGCAGGCGACCGTACCCAAGCAGGAAGGCTCCTGGTGGCCGGCTTGGGAAGCGTGGCTGGTCAAACATTCGGCGGCGCACCCGGTCTCGCCGCCACCGATGGGCATGCCGGAAAAAGGGCTCTACCCGATCTGCGAAGCGCCGGGCACTTACGTGTTGCAGAAATAGCGAATGACGGACAAGGACTTACCTTCTGCGGTGGCTCCGCCGCACTCCACGGCGAGCGAGGTCGCTCAATTTTTGCGGAAGACAGCCCGCACTCCCGTCGCCGCACAACCGCGCGGCCGATTGATCTTTGCTCTGGATGCCACCGCCAGCCGCCAGCCGACCTGGGATCGGGCTTGCCAGTTGCAAGGGGATATGTTCGCGGCGACGGCGGAAATCGGTGGGCTGGCCGTGCAACTGGTCTGGTACCGAGGTTATGGTGAATTTCAGGTCGAACCGTGGTTGAGCGAGCTCACCGACCTGCAACGGCGCATGAGCTCGGTGCAATGCCGAGGCGGGTTAACCCAGATCGGTCGGGTGCTGGAACAGGCCATTCACGAAACTCGACTGCATCGGGTCAATGCTTTGGTGCTAGTCGGCGACTGTCTCGAAGAAGCTGTGGACCCACTTTGCCATCAGGCCGGTCAACTGAGATTGTTGGGAGTACCGGCGTTTATCTTTCAGGAGGGCAAGGATCCCGATGCCGCACTGGGTTTTCAGGAAATCGCCCGACTGACGCGTGGCGCTTACTGTGCCTTCAGCAGCGGCAGCGCCCGGCAGTTGCGCGACTTGCTCGCCGCCGTGGCGGTCTATGCCGTGGGCGGTCGCCCGGCGCTGGAGGAATTCAGCCGGCGCCACGGCGGTCTAATCCGGCAACTGACCCGCCAGCTTTGAGAAATCCATGCTGATTCGTATGCTGCTGGTTGCGGCTGTGTTGACCGGCCTGTACCTATTGATCCGCAAGTTGCGTTGTTTGGGCTCAAGCACCCGCTTGTTGCGTGTGTTGGCAACGGTGGCCATCGCTGGTTTCCTGCTGCTATTGACCGTGCGCGGCGGCGCCGAAATCGCCGTTCCCCTGCTTGCCGTACTGGCGCCGTTTCTGGTTCGCTGGTTGAAGCTCCCTTCCACCACCACTTCGACCGGTCAGGACCATCCGGACCAGTCCGCTGTCACCACTCGCTTCCTGTCCATGACGCTTGATCATGCCTCCGGCATCATGTCCGGCACCGTTCGTGAAGGTCGGTTTGCCGGCCGTTCCCTGCAAGGCCTCACCCTCCCGGAACTTTTGGAACTTTGGCGGGAGTGTCAGTCCGATCCGCAGTCGGCGGCGGTGCTGGAAACCTATCTGGACCGCCATGCTGATGCGGGTTGGCGCGAACAGGTGGGAAACGGGCAGACACCGGCTGAGGGAAATAATCGTATGGATCGAGCTGAAGCCTATCAGATCCTGGGCGTGCAGCCCGACGCCAGCCGTGATGAAATCCAGACCGCCTACCGTCGTTTGATTCAGAAGGTTCATCCTGATCAGGGTGGCTCCAGTTATCTGGCCGCGAGGATCAATCAGGCTCGGGATGTGCTGCTT
>JBATDL010000419.1:0-2825 GCA_049663445.1 Candidatus Competibacter sp. | reverse complement strand
GCACCGCCTACCAACAGGCGCTGGACGACCGCAACGCCTTTTTGCAGGCCAACCGGCTGTCGCTGGGCTCGCTGGAAGGCTGGAACCGTTTCGTCATGCTGTCGGCGCGCAGCGTCGAGGGCCGCCGCGCCATGCGCGCCCACCGCGATACGCGCCGCATCGCCCATGCCACCCCGGCCAAACTGCGGACATTGGGCCTGATCCTGGCCAATCACCCCGGCGCCAAAACGGTGATCTTTACCGAGGACAACGCCACCGCCTACGAAGTCTCGCAGCGCTTTCTGATTCCCTGCCTGACCCACCAAACCGCCGTCAAGGAACGACAGGCGATCCTCGACCATTTCAAGAGCAGCGTCTTTACCGCCATCGTCACCAGCAACGTGCTCAACGAGGGCGTGGACGTACCGGACGCCTCCATCGGCGTGATTCTGTCCGGCAGCGCCTCGGTGCGGGAGTTCGTGCAACGGCTGGGGCGCATTCTGCGGCGCGGCGATGGCAAACGGGCGGTGTTATACGAAGTCATCGCCCGCGAAACTCGCGAGGAACGGGTTGCCGACCGGCGTCGCGCGCCGCCGGACGCCGCCCGTAAGGCAGAGCGGATCGAGGCCACGCTGGCGCTGTTCGATTCACAACCCCCCTCTCCCAAAGTGGAAAGAGACGAAGGTAAAAGCGGCAACGGGACGTAACCACAACCGATGCTCCCCTCCGATCTTCTCTTCTCCCACAAGCGCGGCGCGCAGATCTACCCGCGCTTTCTGCGACCGGAGCAATGCGTCTGGGCCGAGCGGGTGCTGACCGTCATTCAGGAACATCAGCATCGAACCCGTGGCGAGTTGCAGGCGGCGTTGCGGGCGCTGGAGGGCGATTCGCCCGATTACCGCATCGTGCGTGGCTTCGCCCATTTAGCGCTGAACGCCGCCGAACTCACCCTGGCCACCGGCGAACTGGACCCGGAAACGCTGCGCCGCGAAGTGTTCACCCTGGCGGCCGAACGCGGCGGTTACGGCGAAACTCAGGCACGGGAAGTATTGGAAGCAGTCGCGCCGCGCTACCAGTTGGAAGCGGAAGCCTTGCGCGAGGCGCTGTACGCCGACCTGCCGGAAAATCACCTGCTGACCGCATTGCCGGACTTCGCCCCAGATCAACTGGTGGACCGCTACAACCTGGCCCAAGCGCAAGGCTTGCTGTACTCGGCCCTGTGTCTGCGCCTCATCGCCCACCGCAACGTGCCGGGCGAGTACCGTCGCTTGTTCCAGCATCTCAAGTTCCACGGGCTGATGTACGCGGTCGAGGGCAATCTCGACGACGGTTATCAAATCTACGTGGACGGCCCCGCCAGCCTGTTCAAGCAAACCCGCAAGTACGGCCTGCAAATGGCCATCTTTCTGCCGGCGCTGCTGCGGGTCAGCCGCTGGGAAATGGAAGCGGTGCTGCGGCGCGACGACCGGGACATCAGCTACCGGCTCGACTCGCAATCGCCGCTCAAACCACTGACCGCCGCGCCGCCGGCCTACGACAGCCTGCTTGAGGAACGCTTCGCCCACCGCTGGGAAAAACTGGACACGCCCTGGACGCTGGAGCGGGAGGTGGAAATCGTCGATCTGAAAGGCACGGTATTCGTACCGGATTTTGCCCTGCGCCATCCCGACGGCCGGGTCGCGCATGTCGAGATCATGGGGTTCTGGCACCCTGATTACCTGCGCCGCAAACTGGACAAGCTGCGGCGTGCCGCCATGCCCGATCTCATCGTGGCGGTTTCGGAACGGCTGAATGTCGGCGCGGAGGACTTTCGGGATATTCCCGGACCGGTGCTGTTTTTCAAGGGCAAGCTGGAACCACGCGCGGTGCTGGAAAGCCTGGAGCGCTTGCCCTGAAATTTGCCTATCGCGCCTCGCCCCAGGCCACCGAGTTTCGAGCGACCCGCAGCTTGGTCGTCGGCCAAGTCCTTGGCGCCGTCGGTGGCTGGGCCGGGTCGTTGACCGTGGTTCCCTGGTCCGGCGCTGCCAGTTCCACCCGGCCCGCCGACGTCTCGACGTAAACGCCCGTGCCCGCCAGCATCACGACATCCAGGGCGCTGGGCTGAAACTGGAATCCGCCCCAGAAATCGGTGCCGCGAATGCCGATCACCGCCACCGAGGTGCGAACTTGCACGGGTTGCAGACGGTCGGGCGCGGTTTTCGGGGTGATCGCCCGAAACACACCTCGCGCCAATTCCATGAATGTACCGCCCTCGCTGTTCCCGGCATCCGGCACGCTTTGCACGATGAATTCGGTTTTCTCGCCCAGAGTCACCGCCACGCCGTTCCGCAACCGGATTTCCAGCCGGGCGAGCGGCTCCGTCAACAACCGCTCGCCGGCATAGATGGGTTTGCCCAAGCCCAGTGGGCGCGACGGCCCACCCGGCGGCTCCATCGGCAGCGCCCGGACACTGCCCTGGACGCGGGTCACATAACCGGCTGGTTCCGGTTTCGCCGCCTCTGCGACACCGAGCAGCGTCAGCCCCAGAAATGTAGCGATCACCCACTTCCAACCCCACGACCGCATGACAATCTTCCCCTTGCCACCCGGCTGGCGGCGTCTGCATGAAAACCTGCAATCAATTGATTTAAAAGCGCTTTACATGCTTTGTAAAATTTTAAACATCTCTTTATAAATCAATATATTGGCTTGAATTATGCGCCAATACTGATCAATGGTATTCTTCAAGGCTAAACTTGAACTGTGCGCTTAATAGCCAGACTGGAGCGGATCACATGACAATAATCCATGCCCTTCGCTATTACCTACCCAGACCGGGGACCGGCTGGCCATTCCAGGCCTCGCTC
>JBATDL010000418.1:0-6525 GCA_049663445.1 Candidatus Competibacter sp. | reverse complement strand
TTCCAGCAGCGCGCGCGCGTCCTCGCCACGATCCAGTTGCAGCAATTTGTCCGCCAGCGCCACCTTCAGTTCGACGCTGTCCGGCTCTTGCTTCAGCGCCTCGTGCAGCAGTTCGACCGCCTGTTGCTGGTGACCACGCTGCCAGAGCAGGTCTACCTGCTCCATGATCAGTTCGCCCGGATTGGTCCGGTATCGGTCGATGGCTTCCCGATAGGTCGATTCTGGCTGCACGCCCACCCACTGATCTACGATTTGTCCCTGCCAGACCACCATCACCGTCGGCAGGCTGCGAACCTGAAAATGTCCGGCTAGCGCCTGTTCAGCGTCGGCGTTGACCTTGGCTAGAATGAAACCGCCCCGGTATTCCTGGGCCAGTTTGCTTAGAATCGGCGTGAGTGTCTTGCAGGGTTGGCACCAGTCAGCCCAAAAATCCACCAGTACCGGCACCTGCTGGGAGCTTTCCACCACGACTGCGGCAAAGTTATGTTGGGTGACTTCGAAAACGTAGGGCGATTCACTCATCGTTGGATTTCCACAAAAACCATGTCGGGCTTCGGCGCGCAATCGGCCGAACGGCGGCGACGAAGGGATTTAAAGCATGAACCGGGAGGCACGGACACATGCCCGTTGTGCGACGGAAGGGCCAGATATGCGCCCGGCTCAGCGCTCAAGATGTTGCAGCTTGTCGGGCTTGCCGTCCCAATCTGCCGCGTCGGGCGGCGCGTCCTTCTTTTCGGTGATCACCGGCCACTGCTTGGTCAGTTCGGCGTTGAGCGCCAGAAAATGTTCCTGATCAGCCGGCAGGTCGTCCTCGGCAAAAATCGCCTGCGCCGGACATTCGGGCTCGCATAGGGTGCAATCGATGCACTCGTCGGGATCGATGACCAGAAAATTCGGTCCCTCGTGAAAGCAGTCCACCGGACAGACTTCCACGCAGTCGGTGTACTTGCATTTGATGCAGTTTTCGGTAACGACGAAAGTCATGGGCAGTCCCCTGAAAAGTCCGGAAGCACAGGGGCGCTATCTTAACCGCGATTAACCGAGTTGGGCACTGGAAAATAGGCCGATGGCGGGACCGGCTATTCCGTCTTTTCGTCCTGGCCGCCGCCCAACAAGGTTTTCAAATTGGCGAACGGGTTGTGGGTCGCGCCGCCACCCGTCGGGCGGCCCGAATCGCTGCTTCCACCCTGGGCCAGAGCCTCTTCGCGGCGCTGGTGTTCGTTGTCGTGGCAATAGAGGCATAGCAGTTCCCAGTTGCTACCGTTCGGCGGGTTGTGATCGTGATCGTGGTCGCGGTGATGCACCGTCAGTTCGTGCAGGTTCTGGCGGTTGAACTCGCGGGCACAGCGCCCGCAGATCCATGGATAAAGCTTCAATGCTTGCTCGCGGTAATCGCGCTCGCGCTGTTCCCGGCTGCGCCGGGCGGCGGCCACGATCTGGTCCAGCTTGCCGCCGCTGGCTGAAGAGTTTCTGGATTTCATCGGCCCGTCTCCGGAATAGGGGTGAACGTGCAAGGTAGGGAATTATGCCCCTTGGACCCGTTTTCAGCAGCATTTTACCGGGCTACCGCGCAACAAAAACAGGGAAAAGCGAAATGGGCGACGAGCGTGCTTAATCGGGAATGATGAGTTGCCCAAGAACAGTCAGACTCAATCGTTCTAGAATCAGATCAAGCAATCCACCGCAAGCAAGGGGGCTCAATGAACACGCGTTTTGTACTGCTCGCCGTTTTCCTGCTGGGGATAGTGTCGTCCGCCCAAGCGCTGGACACCTACGGTCCGGTTAGGCGCGGCGAAGATCTGTGGGACATCGCCAAGCACGTCTACCACGATCAGGAGGTCAGCCGGGACCAGGTCATGCTGGCCTTGCTCAAGGCTAACCCGCAAGCGTTTGAATACACTTGCAACGCCAACTCGCCCTTGAAGGCGGGTGAAAAGCTGCAAATTCCCTCGCTGGCGGCAGTTGAGACTCTAAGCCGCGCGGATGCCTTGCGGGAATTCGAGCGACAGTTGCGGGAATGGGAAAACCACCGTCTGGCCGGGGGCAAATTCGTGTGTCCGCCCGCGAGCGAGGTCGCTACAACTGTTCCCGCTCAAGCGGCGCCGCCCGTGCCCGAGGCCACCGCGCCCGTGGAAACTCCCACACCCGTGCCGGAAATCGCCGCGCCGGCAGTCAAGCCGGTGGTCAAGTCGGTGGAGCCGACGCTGGAGCGACGGATCGTGCGGGACCTGGACTGGGTCGCCATCCCGATTCTGCTGTTGCTGCTCGTCGGCATCGTGTGGTGGAAATACCGGCGCGCGTCCCCGGTCGCCGCGCCGCTTCCGGTCGCGGCTCCCGCGGAGGGTGTCGTGGACTACGCCTCGCTGACGGTGGAGGACACGCTGACCCAACTAAACACCGACCGCACCCAGGGGCTCAGTGCCGCCGAAGCCGCGAACCGGTTACGGGAGATCGGCCCGAACGCGCTGGAGGAAAAGCATGTCACGCTGTTACAGCGCATTCTGCCCTACTTCTGGGGACCGATTCCCTGGATGATCGAAGCGGCGGCGCTGCTCTCGCTGCTCACCCGCGACTGGAACGATTTTCTGGTGATCACCGCGCTGCTGCTCTTCAACGCGATCATCGGCTTCCGCGAGGAAGCCAGCGCCGCCAGCGCCCTGGCCGCGCTCAAGGGACAACTGGCGCTCAAGGCGCGCGTTCTGCGCGACGGCGAGTGGCGGGAAATCGACGCCCACGACCTGGCGCCGGGCGACATCGTCCGCATCCGTCTGGGGGACATCATTCCGGCGGATGTGAAACTGATCGAGGGCGACTACCTCAGCGTAGATCAGGCCGCGCTGACCGGCGAATCGCTGCCGGCCAGCAAGAAGGCGGGCGACGTGGCTTTTTCCGGCTCGATCGCCAAGCAGGGCGAGATGGTCGCGGTGGTGACCGGCACCGGCGCCAACACTTTTTTCGGCCGCACCGCCAAATTGGTGGAAACGGCCGGCGCCAAATCCCACTTGCAGGAATCGGTACTGCAAATCGGCAATTTCCTGATCGTGTCGGCCCTGACGCTGATCGTAGTGCTGGCGGCGGTGGAGCTGTACTGGGGCACCTCCTTCATTCACTTACTCAAGCTGGCGTTGATCCTGTTGGTGGCGTCGATCCCGGTGGCGATGCCGGCGGTGTTGTCGGTCACCATGGCGCTGGGCGCGCTAAAACTCTCCAAACTCAAGGCCATCGTCTCGCGCATGGAAGCCATCGAGGAGATGGCCGGCGTGGATATCCTCTGTTCGGACAAGACCGGTACCCTGACCCAGAACCAGCTGACCCTGGGCGACGCCCAGCCCTTCGGCGTGCCGGCGCAGGAGTTGATTCTGGCCGGGGCGCTGGCTTCCAAGGCGGAAAACAATGACGCCATCGATCTGGCGGTGATCGGCGGGCTGGGGGATGCCAGCGCCCTGAAATCCTACCGGCAGATCCAGTTTGCGCCGTTCGACCCCATCGGCAAGCGTACCGAGGCCACCGTCCAGGATGGAGGCGGTCAGACCTTCAAGGTCACCAAGGGCGCGCCGCAGGTGGTGATGCAACTGTGCCAGGTAGATCGTGAAACACAGGCGCTGGCCGATCGGGCGGTGGATGAATGCGCCGCCAAGGGCTTTCGCACCCTGGGTGTGGCTCGCACCGACGCGGGCGGGAAATGGGGGTTCCTGGGTATCTTGCCGCTGTTCGATCCACCGCGCGAAGACTCCGCCTCGACCATTGCCGAAGCCGGCCGCTACGGCATCGCAGTGAAGATGGTCACCGGCGACAACATCGCTATCGCCAAGCAAATCTCCGGACAGTTGGGCATCGGTACCAACATTCGAGCGGCCGAAGTACTGTTCGCTGGGGGCGTGGCGCACGGGCCATTGCCGGCGACGGCGGTTCGTCAAATCGAGGAAGCCGACGGTTTCGCCCAAGTATTCCCCGAGCACAAGTACGGCATCGTCAAGGCGTTGCAGCAGGGTGGTCACATCGTGGCGATGACCGGCGACGGGGTCAACGATGCCCCGGCGCTGAAGCAGGCTGATGTCGGCATCGCGGTCTCCGGCGCCACCGACGCCGCCCGTGCCGCCGCCGCCCTGGTGCTGACTTCGCCGGGGCTGTCGGTGATTACCCATGCGGTGGAGGAATCGCGCCGCATCTTCGAACGGATGATGAGCTACATTATCTATCGTATTGCCATGAGTATCGACATCATGGTGTTCGTGGTGCTGGCCAGTATCGTGTTCGGCTTCTTCCCGCTGACCGCGATCATGCTGGTGGCGTTGGCGCTGCTGGACGACGTGCCGATCATGACCATCGCCTACGACCACACCGAGCCCGACCCCCTGCCAGTGCGTTGGAATCGCGAGCGCACCTTCGCGGTGTCGATCACCTTGGGGGCGCTGGCGGTGGTACAGAGTTTCGGCCTGCTGGCCCTGGGCATGGATGTCCTGCATCTGGACGCGGCCCACCTGCAAACCATGATGTTCCTGCAACTGCTGGTCGGCGGGCATCTGCTGCTGCTGCTGACCCGCACCAAGAAGGTGTTCTGGGCACGGCCGCATCCGTCCTGGCAATTGCTGGGGGCGGTGATCGGCACCCAGATCTTCGCGGTGCTGATGTGCGGTTTCGGCTGGCTGGTGCCGGTACTGCCCTGGGATCTGATCGGCTGGGTCTGGGTGTACAATCTGGTCTGGATGGTCGTGCAGGATGGGGTCAAGCTGGGGGTTTACCGCCTGATCGACGGTCGTGCCCAGCGCCGGCAGGTCTTTGCGACTCATGCCGGTGCGTTCCTTAAACACGCGAATGCTTCGGTACAGCCGGGGACCGAGTAAGCAACGCGTTTCGAACCACGAGTCCGAGCCGCCAAGGTGGAGCCGGTGTATTTGGCGCGGCTTGTCGCTCAACGATGGTGCAAAAAACCATTGATTGCACGGTTGTTGGGCGGCAGGCGCTGTCGATGCGTTTCGAAATACAGCGGGTTTATGGTCAGGCCGGCGAATGTCCGCCATGGCATGGTTCGTGCTGATGACGGTTGTATTTTTTGATACCCGATCGATCCCGATCGGATTTTTCCGAGAACCCCGAGGAATCAATGACAATGAATGCTGCTGAAGTGATGAAGTTGGTCGAGGAAAAGGGCGTCAAGTTCGTGGATTATCGATTCACGGACACCCGTGGCAAGGAGCAGCATGTTACCGTGCCCATCAGCGCCATGGACGAAGATGTGTTCGAGGACGGCAAAATGTTTGATGGTTCGTCCATCGCGGGTTGGAAAGGCATTCAGGATTCGGACATGATTCTGATGCCCGATCCGACAACCGCCTGCCTCGATCCGTTCTTCGAAGAGCCGACTCTGCTGTTGACCTGCGATGTCATCGAACCGAACACCCTACAGGGTTACGAGCGCGACCCCCGCTCGGTGGCGCGCCGCGCCGAAGCCTACATGAAGTCCACCGGCATCGCTGACACCGCCTATTTCGGACCGGAAAACGAATTCTTCATCTTCGACGACGTGCGCTGGGGCGCGGATATCAGCGGCTGTTCCTACAAGGTCGATTCCTCCGAGGCCGGTTGGAATTCCGAGCGCGTTTACGAGGGCGGCAACTTCGGTCACCGGCCCGGCGTCAAGGGCGGTTATTTCCCGGTGCCACCGGTAGACTCCCTGCACGACATCCGCAGCGCGATGTGCCTGGCGTTGGAGGAGATGGGCCACACCGTCGAGGTGCATCACCACGAAGTCGCCACTGCCGGTCAGTGCGAAATCGGCGTCCTGTTCAACACCTTGGTGCGCAAGGCCGATGAAGTGCAGTCGCTGAAATACGCGATCCAGAACGTCGCCCAGAGTTATGGAAAGACGGTCACCTTCATGCCCAAGCCGCTGGTCGGCGACAACGGCAGCGGCATGCACGTTCACCAGTCGCTCTCGAAGGACGGCGTCAACCTGTTCTCCGGCGATCTATACGCCGGTTTGTCCGAAACCGCGCTGTATTACATTGGCGGCATCATCAAGCACGCCAAGGCGTTGAACGCCTTCACCAACGCCTCGACCAACAGCTACAAGCGGCTGGTGCCCGGCTTTGAAGCGCCGGTGATGCTGGCCTACTCGGCCCGCAACCGCTCCGCCTCGATCCGTATTCCCCATGTCCAGAATCCGAAGGGCCGCCGTATTGAGGTGCGCTTCCCCGATTCGACCGCTAACCCATACTTGGCCTTCGCTGCCATGATGATGGCCGGCCTGGACGGCATTCAGAACAAGATTCATCCCGGCGAGCCGATGGATAAGGATCTCTACGACTTGCCGCCGGAGGAGGAGAAGGCCATTCCCAAGGTCTGCTTCTACTTCGACGAGGCGTTGGCCGCGTTGGATGCCGACCGCGAGTTCCTGATCAAGGGTGGGGTGTTTACCAACGATCTGATCGATGCGTATATCGAACTGAAGCAAGCTGAGGTGACCCGCCTGCGCATGACCACGCACCCGGTCGAATTTGATATGTACTACAGCCTGTAACATTC
>JBATDL010000417.1:0-1914 GCA_049663445.1 Candidatus Competibacter sp. | reverse complement strand
GGTGTGGTTCCATCACGGAGCAGGGGTCTGAAATGGGCGTTAGCGGCAAACTCAATCTTTGATGGCGCGAACATGGGGCAAGGCCAGATCAAACCATGGCAAACGACAAGACCTGACTCTCTACCCCCAAACCATAACTACCGCTTTACGCCCTGTCTGGAAGTGCTGGTGTGACGGGCGGCGGGAAGCCATCGGGCGCTTCCTCGACGATCCGCCGACAGGGTTTAGCCGGCTTGGCCAGGGCGGCGGCACTCTGCTCGGCCCGACGGGGACAGCCGGGCAAACATTTTTCCAGAGCCTTCAAGGCCGCTTCCCGCAAGGCTACCCCTTTTTGTGCCGGATCGGCCAGCGCCGGATCGGTCAGGACCGCCGCCGCCCAAGGATAGAGAGGATCTCGATCGAACCCGCTGCCCAGCACAAAGGCTAAGGCTAGGTAGTTCATCATGCCGGGTTCGGTGGTAACCCCGTAGTGCTTGGCGGCTTCGTAACCGGAGCGCACTAAAGCACGCAGCGCCCCTTCGCCGAGTGCCTTGTACTTCTCCGGGGCCAGCGTTTGCAGCAGCAACAACACACGATGGCCGAAACTGGGCGCGGCCGGTAGACCCTCGAATACCTGCGGATGGCGCAGCACGCTCAGCGTCTGTCGCAAAAACTCGTTGTCCAGCCCCACCGTCCGATCCAGAAACGCCATCGCCTGTTCGTACAAGGGCACAATGCGGATGTCAGGCGTTTCCGGCGACGGCACGGGCTCGGTTTCCTCGGGGGACGACACGGTGGCCGGAACCAGAGCCGCCTCGATTTGAAACTCCGACTGTTGCGATTCCTCCGCAGGCGGCGACGCGGACGGTTGCAGCGGCGGCATCCAGGTCAGTTGAGGGTCTTCGTCGAAGGCGCTGCCCAGCACGAACATCAGGGCGAGGTACAGGTACAGGCCGCGCTCGGTTTGCAAACCCCGACTTTCGGCCCGTTCCAGGCCGTAGCGCACGACCCGGCCCCACTGGGTAGAACCCAACATGGCCGCATGTTCCGGAAAAAAAGTCCGCAGATGATCTAGCAGACCGGCTTCGAAGCGCTGCACCGCGATCTGTTCGAAAACCTTCATCTGCGACTTGCGTATCATCAGCATCGCTCACTCCTTCCCCGCATCCTGGCTCGGCCCACCGGATTGGGGCCGCACCGGCGAACCCAGATCGATCCGCTCGCTGCCCAGCTGACCGCCGGCAAGCCAGAACTTCAGCAAGCCGCCCTCCTCGTCTTCGCACAGCAAACGGGAAATCGGGCCGAACAGCGTTCGCAATTCGTCGGCATCGCAGGTCGGTAGATAGACGCGCAGCACCCGTGGATCGTAGTAACGGAAATACAGCGGCTGAAAGTCCGGATCGTAAGCCATGACCAGACCGCACAAATGCTCACGCATCGGCCGCCATTCCGCCGGACTGAGGGCAAAAATACCCCAATGCCACCCCCAACCCTGCTGGAGCAGCCAAGCCGTGAAGGGGGACTCCCGCTCCAGGATCACCTGATAAGGCGCCACCTGGGCCAATTCGGGGATCAGCTCGCCGCGATAGAGGCACACCGCATCCATCTGGTGCTCCCGCAACGCCTGTGGCAAATCGGGGATAGCAGCGCCGTCCAGCACCGCGTAGACCCGCGCGCCGGGGTCGGCAAACAGGTGCCGGGTCAAAACATCGAGGGGATTCGAGATAGCCATACGCGCTGTCTCCGGCGACGATCAGTCGTTTCGGCCAATACTGGATGGAGCGCGACGCCGGAAATGGCGACGGACGGTCGGCCACCAGGGAAACAGGGTCATGCCATCAGTCATGAGTGGTTCTCCCCCCTCGCGGCGGAGCCGGCGGCGGTGGCTGAACAAAAGGTTTACCACTGTCGCTGGCATTCTGGGTCGCCTGGGCT
>JBATDL010000416.1:0-2047 GCA_049663445.1 Candidatus Competibacter sp. | reverse complement strand
GCGCTGCGGCCTGCGTGCCGCTGTATGCCACCCCTGCCGCCGAGGTGCCCACCTCCAAGCCGTTGAGCTTGTTGTAGACCGAGGCGACCGAACTCCCCATCTCGCCCGCCGCCGCCCGGTAGGCCGTGTGGACCGAGGGCTGCTGGCGAGCACCACCGGGCTCATCAACTCGAGCTTCGGTCGGATCTCAACGAACACCACCTCGATCGGGCGTGGCGCCGCCAAGACATCGGCCACGGTGGCGGCCACCAGCAACACCGCGCACAGCCGCTTCTGCTGGGGGTAGGGGGACCGGCCGGGGCGTCGTCGGGCGTTCTGCGGGGCGGTTAGATCGCGAAACAGCGACTCGACCATCGCCGCAGCCGTTCGGGGATGCGGCTCGATCTGATAGGCTTCGCCCATGATCGCCATCTTCTTCTTACGGTCAGGTTTGGGTCCCCGCGCGTGATCGTGGACGGCGATGGCCGGGCGTCGGCCGGCTTGCGGATCGGGACCCCCTTGCCATCGGCGCTCAGCACCACGATCTGCTTTTCCGTCGCTCCGGCCAGGGGCCAAGTCATCGCCTCCAAGCGGGCCACCGATTGCTTCAGCCCCAGGATGCGCGCCAAGACCGTGTTGACTTGGCCGTAGGGATTCTCCACCGCCAGCGCCTGATCCCAGTCTTGCAACAGGTAGGAACACTGATTCTTGGGCAACCCCAGCCGGGCATCCAGCGGCGCCGCCTCGATCCGCTGACCCTCCCGCGTGCCGTAGACCACCCGCGCCAAGGTGAAGTCGCCAAAGATCGACCGATAGGGTCGGTGATGACGGCGGGTCACCGCTGGGCCATTCGCCCATCAGTCAGGGTCAGGCGCTCGCCGCAGTCCCCGTCACCGGCCAGAGAGCGAAATAGGCCGCTTGCAGGTCGTGACCCCGTTGCAACAGGCGCGACCACAGGTCGTGCTCCAGTTCGTGCGCCGGCAGCCCATCACGGGCCGCCGCCTCGACCAACCCGGTCAGTTCCGTCAGGCGTGCCGACACGTCCAACAGCTTGCCTTCCCCGGTCAACGGCGACATGATCATCATCGGTGGGTGCCTTGGGTGATTGGGTTTTCGACGACTGCAATCTACCCATGTCCGGGTCAACCGGGCAAGGCGCCCACCGCCCCTTTCCACCCCGGCGCGCTACCCCGTACGCCCAAAATCACCAAAGATTTTCCCGGCAAGGTACCGGCTCGGGTATCCCGGAGCACTTTCAGCCGATGCTCGGTCGCCTCAATTCGGTCGCCTCAATACAGTTGCTATCTAAAAACTTGACGCGATATCTCGGCAATAATGGGGCGTTCCCGCCCTTGAGTTTTCTAACGATCGTTTCGGATTCCGAGGCGATCTGGCGCACTAACCCTTGGGCTGTCGTGGGTTCAATCCCTTTCAATTTATCATAGACCGCCACCACGGCACTGGGCTCAAACCACTGAATTTACCCTTGTATCCGATGGTTTGGCGCGTTTTACTGGAACGATGAAGACACCAACGACGCTGATGGGTCCAGCCTGTGGTTCCCCTGACACTACTGGCCACGGGCGCTATGAGACGGTTCACAACGGGCGAAGTCTTCACCCGTGTGCGGCCTCTGTGGGGAGGTCTTCTCGGAGACTGCGAGCATACCGGCAGGACATCAAGACGCCAATCGGCAAGGTGGCGGCGGCGTTGCGGTTGCGCGGGGAAGGCATGGGGTGACGGGCGACGGCCCGGATTTTGGGTACCCACAAGAACACGATTGCCGAGTGGGAGCGCCGGTTTACTGGGATGAAACCCACATTGATGTTGTACGGGTTGTGCCACATCTTCTCAGCAATTCCTGTTTCACGCCCTCCGGACCTCGTACCTGTGATGCCTCTCACGGTTAAAGTGAACACAATCTTCCCAAGCCAACAGCGGGGCAATGTCTCTCTTCGCCTTCCCGTCTTATCCGGAAAGGTGGCTTACAGTGGTTTAAGATACTCCCCATTGTCAAGACCGAAATCCTATGAAATTAAGATGGAGGCGGGTTGATAAACACCTATCC
>JBATDL010000415.1:0-6034 GCA_049663445.1 Candidatus Competibacter sp. | reverse complement strand
CCGGACGCACTGATCAAACTGATGACAGACGGCATCCTGCTGGCGGAAACGCAAAGCGACCGGCGGCTCGATCAGTACGAAGTCATCATCATCGACGAGGCCCACGAGCGCAGCCTGAACATCGATTTCCTGCTGGGTTATCTCAAGCGCCTGCTGCCGCGCCGGCCCGATCTGAAACTCATCATCACCTCGGCGACCATTGATCCCGAACGCTTCTCTCGCCATTTCGGCGACGCGCCGATTATCGAAGTCTCCGGGCGCACCTGGCCGGTGGAGCTGCGCTACCGGCCCTTGTCGGCGGCGGACGAGGACGAGCGTGACCGCGATTTGCAGCAGGCGATCCTGGACGCGGTGGACGAAATCTGGAAACAGGGGCCGGGCGATATCCTGGTATTTCTGTCCGGCGAACGGGAAATCCGTGAGACCGCCGAGAGCCTGCGCAAGCACCATCCGCCGAATACCGAGATTCTGCCGCTGTACGCCCGGTTGTCCGCCGCCGAGCAGAACCGGGTGTTCCAGCCGCACGGCCGGCCGCGCATCGTGCTGGCCACCAACGTCGCCGAAACCTCGCTGACCGTGCCCGGCATCCGCTACGTGATCGATCCCGGCACGGCGCGCATCAGTCGCTACAGCCCGCGCAGCCGGATTCAGCGGTTGCCGGTGGAGAAGATTTCCCAGGCCAGCGCCAACCAGCGCGCCGGCCGCTGCGGGCGGGTGATGGCGGGTGTCTGCGTCCGGCTGTACGCGGAAGAGGATTTGCAGAGCCGCCCCCTCTTCACCGACCCGGAAATCCTGCGCACTCATCTGGCGGCGGTGATCTTGCAGATGAGCGCGCTGAATCTGGGGCGGCCGGAGGATTTCCCGTTCGTGGAGCCGCCGGACTCGCGCCAGATCAGCGACGGTTTTCGGCTGCTGTTCGAACTGGGGGCGGTGGACGAGCAGCGGAATATCGCCACACTGGGCCGGCAACTGGCGAAACTGCCGGTCGATCCGCGCCTGGGGCGGATGCTGCTGGCGGCGCAAGGCGAGAGTTGTCTGCGCGAAGTGCTGGTGATCGTCGCGGCGCTGGCGATTCAGGACCCGCGCGAGCGACCGCTGGAAAAGCAGCAAGCGGCGGATGAGAAGCATCGCCGCTTTCGCGATGAACAGTCCGATTTTCTGTCCCTGCTTAAGTTGTGGGAGTACTACCACGAGCAGGCCCATCAGCTTTCCAAGAACCAATTGCGCAACCGCTGCCAAGCCGAGTTTCTGTCTTTCGTGCGAATGCGGGAATGGCACGACCTGCATCAGGAATTGCTGGGGCGGGTTACCGAAATGGGGATGCGGCTCAACAACGAAGCGGCGCCCTACGACGGCTTGCATCGAGCCTTGTTGGCAGGGCTGCTCGGTCATCTAGGCCTGAAGCAGGAGGAACATGCTTATCTCGGCGCGCGCGGTCGGAATTTCTATCTGTTCCCCGGTTCCGGGCTGTTCAAGAAGCGGCCGCGCTGGGTGATGGCGGCGGAGGTGGTGGAAACCAGCCGGCTGTTTGCCCGTACCGTGGCGCGCATCGAGCCGGAATGGGTGGAGCGTCTGGCCGGGCCGTTGCTCAAGCACAGTTATGTCGAGCCGCATTGGGAGAAGCGTTCCGCCCAGGTGAGCGCCACCGAGCGGGTCACGCTGTACGGCCTGCCGGTGGTTGTTGGCCGACGCGTCAATTACGGGCCGCTCGATCCGGTGCTGGCCCGCGAAATTTTCATCCGCCACGCCCTGGTCGAGGGCGAGTTTCACTGTAAGGCGCCATTTTTCCAGCACAATCGGCAACTGCTGGCGGAATTGGAGGAATTGGAAGTTCGCGCCCGCCGCGATCTTACGGCCGACGAGGAAACCTTGTACCGCTTCTACGACGAGCGCATTCCCGAAGGCATTTACAGCGGTCCATCGTTCGAAACCTGGCGCAAGCGGGCCGAACGGGACCAGCCCCGGCTGCTGTTTCTCGACCGGGCGATCTTGTTGGCGGAAGCGGGACCGGTGGCGGACGGCGAGCGCTTCCCCGATCATCTCGATCTCGACGGGCTGAAGCTGCCGTTGACTTATCGTTTTACTCCCGGCGCGGACGACGACGGCGTGACTTTGACCGTGCCGTTGGCGGCGGTCAATCAGGTGAACCCCAAGCGGCTGGATTGGCTGGTGCCGGGTTTGCGGGCCGAGCGGATGGCGGCGCTGCTGAAATCGCTACCCAAGGCGTTGCGACGCCATTTCGTGCCGGTGCCCAACTATGCGCGGGCGTTGCTGGAGGCGATCGAACCGGGCGCGCGGTCGCTGGTCGAGGCCATGACCGAACAGTTGCAGCGCATGACCGGCGTGCAGGTTCCCGAGGAGGCGTGGAATCTTGAGACCGTTCCCAATCATTTGCGGATGCGCTATCAGGTGGTGGAAGCCGATGGTCGAATATTGGCGGCCGGGCGCGATTGGGAGGCGATTCAGCGGCAATTGCGCGGCGAGGCGCGCGCCGGGTTCGCGGCGCTGCCCACCCCGGAGTTCGAGCGGGAACGGCTACGGGACTGGGATTTCGGCGAGTTACCGGAAGAGGTGAACTTCGTCCGTAATGGCATTCGATTGCGCGGCTATCCGGCGCTGGTCGCGGAGTCGGACGGTACGCTAGGGTTGCGAGTGCTGGATTCGCCGGCGCGAGCCGAGATGGCGACGCGGGCCGGTTTGCGGCGGCTGATCGGCTGGCGGCTGGGGTCTGTGTTCAAGACGCTGGCGCGCGATCTGCCACAGTTTCAGCGCATGACCTTGCACTTCGTCGGCTTGGGCACGCAGGAGACCTTGCGCGAGGATCTGTTGAACGCCATCCTCGACCGGGCTTTTCTGAACGATGGGCCGCTGCCGCGCGACCGGGCGGCGTTCGAGGCATTGCTGGCGCGCGGCAGGACCCGATTGGCCGCCGTGAGAGGGGAGATGGGAGAGATGGCCGCCGCGATCCTGGCGGCCTATCACGAGGTCCGGCGGGCGCTGAGCGACGAACCAACCTGGGCCGAAGCGATGGCCGACATCCGCGATCAACTGGCGCATTTGATCTATCCCGGCTTTCTCGGCCGGACCCCGCCGGAGTGGCTGCCGAGGTTATCCTGCTATTTGCGCGCCATCGCGCTGCGCCTGCAAAAGTTGCGACAGGCGCCGGACAAGGATCGCCAGCGGCGTGGCGACATCATGCGCTTGTGGGAGGGCTGCAAGCGGCAATTGGAGCAGGATGCGGAACGGGAGCGGTGCGATGCGGAACTGATCCGCTTCCGCTGGCTGCTGGAGGAACTGCGGGTGTCGCAGTTCGCTCAGGAGCTGAAGACGATCGCGCCGGTGTCGGTCAAGCGGCTGGAGGAGCAGTGGGGCAGGGTGCGGCGGGGGTGAAGGTTTTTCCTCCGTATCCTTTAGGCTTGGACGCCATTTCGTGGATTCCTGACTGTGCCGCGTGGTGTTTGCGCGGTTACGCCGCACGTCGGTTCAGTGGCCAGCGCACGTCGATCTCGTCCCAGGGTACGCATACCCGCCCATCTTCGTCCTTGTTGATTACCATCCACTCCATCAATACCGTCACATCTTTATGGACGTTGCGGTAATGCCGCCCGAGCTGCTTGGCAAGCGCATAAATCGTGAGCGGACCCGCTGTCTTGAGCGCTTCGACCAGTTCCCAACGCTTGGGCGTGAAGACCTCGCCGAGTTGCGCCATCGTCTCGAAACCGACCCCGCAATAAGGCTCGATGGGCTGACCGGCCAGCGCATCTTCGAGCGTGGTGCCGAACCGGTCGAGCGCGACCTGCGCCGGCTGGATTTCGATATGCAGGATGTTAAGAGTCATGGCTGAATCTCCTGTATGTCTTTCATGAAATCGGCCAACAGGGTGGATACATCGACGAAGCGGTATGCGATTTCGGCGCCGCGAAGGTGTTTGTGATCGCCTTTGCCGCGCTCGTTGTCGTAGCCCACCACCCGTTCACCGGCCACCACATACACCAGGCGGTATTTGTAGCGGTGCTCGCTCGGTGGCACGGGTTCGGGGACTTGCCAGATCACACCCTCGATACGGCCAACGCCGAATGCCTGCTTGAATGAGTAGACCGGCGTCGCTTTCATGGCGCTTATTGTGTCCCACGGTATGGTGCGTAACAAGCCCCATAAGCCGGGTGGTCAAGCGGCTGGAGGAGCAGTGGGGCAGGGTGAGGAATGCGTGATCTGCGCCCGGCACAGGCCGGTATTGTTTTGGGTTGGAAGCATGCTCGTTCCCAAGGTTCGCCGGATGCGAGGTCGAACCAGGATAAGGCGTCGGTCCCGTTCGTGCCTGGAGTGGCTGTGATGGTTGTTTTTTATCCCCGCAACCACGATGCGGTGACTAAAACGACCACGAGCCAGAAGACAGCTCCAACAAGAACGTTTAAATCCGTGAATAACCAGGTCTTGGTTATGTTTTCATTCGAATAGGCGTGCCATCTGGGTTTCTTGCGTCCAAGCGTAAGCACATAAAGAACCAGTTCTCCGGTGTAAAAGAGAAATATTTCGGCAACAAGCCAGACCAGGAACCGTAGTATAGCCCCTAAAACTCCTCTGAGGAGTCCATCGGCCAGATCATCAACCACGATTATCCTTTCTTATCCCAGGACGATAGTAGGAATCATTCAAAGATTCGTTTTGTTTCCAATGCTTCTCGCGTCAGCTTCAGACGCAAAGGTATGTCTTTTTCGTCACGGATATCCAGGTTCAAAGCAAAAAACCACACGTCCTTGGTTGTTTCCACGTAGCCCACATACCAGCCGATTTTCGGTTTTGAATTGCTGGCTACGCCTGTTTTGGCTCGTATTGTAAAAGTCGGGGTTTGCTCGACAACCATGATTTGTCGTAGCGTTTCGTAAGACGATGCGCTGAATGGAAGAGAGCGTTGATAAACTTTTTTGAGGAATTTCACTTGCTCCATTGCGCTGACTTCAAGCGAGCCATCAAGCCAGAATGTGGTCTCCACAAAAGGCTCGTGTAATTCGCCATAAGCGGATTTCCGTAGGTAACTACGATACTTCTCCACGCCGACCTTGCGGGCAAGCTCCTGAAAACACCAGACACAAGAGACTTTGAATGCGCTTTCCAGTGTTTGGTCATGGTTCCAATTTGAGATGGGGTAAATATGTCCATCCCATTTGAATACGTCGTCTTTTCCTGAAATTGCCTTTTCTTCAAGCACAATCAGCGTGTTCAATATTTTGAATGTAGATGCTGCCGTGAATCTGCGGTTTGCGCGGGGATCGTTGTGGATGAATGTTTGCTCACTGTGTAGTGACGAAATGACAATAGTTCCGTCAACGCCTTGTTGGGCAAATAGCTTTGCGATTGCCTGGTCTTCAGCAACGGATTGAACCGAAAAGAAGGCGATAAATAAAGTGATGAAGAGTTTATGCATGTGTTGGTGTTTAATGAAGATTTGTTGGAATGGGTCGATTACTAGAGAGAGGGAGTAATTCACCACCTCTAAAGCAGGCTTTTCAGATGAATGAGATCAAAGAAGAGCGCTGAACTCTTCAATGGTTAGACCGCATTGTTTGATGATGGCTCGCAATGTGCCTTTTGCCACGATTCGATGATCTGGAACAATTTGCCGTCTGTGCGGTTCCGAGATTTGGCGCAGGATGATATGACTTCCTTTTTGCCTGTCTTTCTCATATCCAATCTTCTGTAATGCAACGGCGACTTGCCTGCCTGAGATTTGAGGGAGGGTCGTCACACAGTAACCTCGATAATTTCTTCGAAGATGCTCGGAGGAATCGGTTCTCCATGTGCGGCAAGACTTTCCAGATAGACTTCGATAGCCTCACGAATATTTGCAAGGGCTTCAAGCCTTGTGTCGCCTTGCGAGATGCAGCCAGGGAGCGACGAAACCTCTGCGATGAAGATTCCATCTTCATCTTGTTCGATGATGACACGGTATTTCATGCTGTTTGCCTATGGGGTTGGGGTGAACTGCAAGTTCAACAGCGGATTAGGCGGCAATGGGGCGGTGGATAAGTTCGTT
>JBATDL010000414.1:0-1694 GCA_049663445.1 Candidatus Competibacter sp. | reverse complement strand
TCGCCGCGCTCTACGCCGGCCACGCCGACTTCGACCTGAATCGGCTCGTCGCCGACCTCATCGCCGCCGAATCCGTACCCTTCCTGCCGGTGCTGCGCCACACCGACACCGGCCTGCGCAAGCGCGCCCAATGGGAAAACACCTGGACCTTGCAGCGCCGCGAAGATGCCGGCGAAAACGTCGGCAAAATTCCCGTGCCGCCCAAATACCAGAGCAAGGACTTTTCGAAAGCCGACTTCTGGCGCTTGCGCGGCGGCCTGGACGTGCCCAAGGAACGCTGGATCAGCTACCCCGGCTGCGAACGCGGGGCCGACGGTAGCCTGCCCATCGCCTGGGCCGGCTGGAATCACTTGCAACAAGCCACCGCCCTGGCCACCTACACCCTGGAAATGAAAGACAACGAAGGCTGGGAACCCGCCCGGCTGCAACCCCTGCTCGCTGGCTTGCTGGAACTGCTGCCCTGGTTGGAGCAATGGCACAACGACATCGACCCGGTCTACGGCGAGCGCATGGGCGCGTACTACCGGGGCTTTGTCAACGAAGAGGCCCGAGCGTTGGGCTTCACCTTGGACGACCTGCGCATGTGGAAGCCGGTGGCAGGCGCAACCAAGCGGGGGAGGAAGCCAAAGTCATGACGGTCGATTACGTCGCCGCCGCACGCCGCCACATTCGCGACGCACATCTATTGCAGCACAAAGGACGACTGGCCAATGCCGGGCAGTTGTTCGGCATTGGCGTGGAATGCGGATTGAAGTCGCTTCTTGTTCGGAGCGGTGCACCCGTAGACGCCGACGGGAACCTGGACCGGGCGTACAAAAAACACATGCCCGAACTCGACACGCTGATCAATAACATGACGACGCTGCCCGACGGGCGGGCGGCCAGCGTGCTGCAAAGCCGCTTGCCCAACCTCGCCTCACTGGCGAACTGGAAGATCGACCATCGGTACTGGCGCGAGTCGGCGCTCCCGCTGGCGACTTCGCTGGAGGCTTGGGAGTGGGCCGCCCTGGAAATGGATGCGCTGCTGGATGAAGCAGCATCTGGAGGAGTACCGTGATGACGACATGCAACTTTAACCAAGCGCTGGTGCGCGCCGCACTGGCGCTGCAGGATGAACGGCTGCCACCCCAATGGCCGGTATCCATCGTTCGCGACATCTACGGGCGACTGCGCTTTGCCATTGACGCCTGGCGGCCCCTGCCGGACGGGGAACCAGCAGATGGGCCGCGCACCGAAGCACGGCCTGAAGAAATCTATCCCGCTGAGGCGCATCAGTTGCTGATTGAAGCAGCCGCCACGCTGAAACCCTACGCCACGACACCGGCGGTCCTGTTTCGAGACGACTTTTCGAATCCAGCGTCGCTGTTCCAGCACCCTGACTGGCATCAGACGATTGTCACGGTACCTGCCTCGATGGCGGCGGACGGCAGCGAGATGCCACTACGGGACATCACCGTTCGCCTGCTGGACCGCCAAGTGGTGGGGCAGGACTGGCTGCGTACCAGCCGCTTCCACGAGCAGGGTCATCCCCCACGGGTGGTGTTCTACGGGCTCAAGGGCGGCGTTGGTCGCTCCACGGCACTGGCGATGCTGGCTTATCGGTTGGCCCGCGACGGCAAGCACGTCTTGCTGATCGATTTCGATCTGGAGTCGCCGGGGCTTTCGGGCCTGCTGCTGCCCCAGGACCGGGTCGC
>JBATDL010000413.1:0-3490 GCA_049663445.1 Candidatus Competibacter sp. | reverse complement strand
GTCGCCGGCGCGGGCGCGGTGGGAACCGGCGCCGCCGGCTGCGGCGCGATGCTCATGCTGCCCGGTTCTGGATAGATGCCTTGGGTGCCGCCGGTGGTGATGTCTTCGACCGCGACGATGTACTGCTTGCCTTCGACGGTGATGCGAAATTTCTTTTCCATTTTGGGTACTCTCGCAAGGGAAGAAAAAAACGATGAATTCAGGACTTGTGCGGGGTATGGGACGTGTGGTGGACCGTGCGCGCCTCGGCGGTCCAACTGTAGCCGCGTCCCGGTGTTTCGATATGTATGATGCGGTGGGCACCAAGCATGGCGGCTATCGTCGCGGTAATCACGGCCAGGTGTTCCTGTGGTACGCCCTCAGCCGCCGGCTGCAAGGCCGGCGCGGGTTTGGCCTGCGCCTTGGCTGTCTCCTGAGCCGGGCCGCGCGACAGTGCCCAGACGATGCCGCGAATGACCACGGCGACCAACATTGAGACGACGATCACGATGCCGTAGATCACGAAGATGTCGCCAATGGCGTCCATCGTGGTGTAGGTCTTCATCGGTGGATTCCCGTTAAGTTGGGTTATGGCGGTCCGAACCGGCCCGAGCCGGTTGCCGGACAGGGTTCAGAGCGGGATGCAACCGTGCTTCTTGGACGGGCGCAATTCGCGCTTGCTCAGCAACTTGCGTAGCGACAAGGCGATGGTGGCCCGGGTGTCGGCGGGTTCAATCACATCGGTGATGTAGCCGCGTGAGGCTGACATGTAGGGCGAGGCAAACTTGGCCCGGTATTCAGCCGCCAGCTCGGTTGCCTTGGCCTTGCGGTCCTCGGCGGCCTTGAGTTCGCTACGGTAGAGGATATTGACCGCGCCTTCCGCGCCCATCACCGCGATTTCGGCGGTCGGCCAAGCGAACACCAGATCGGCGCCCATTTCCTGAGCGCACATGGCCAGGTAGGAACCGCCATAAGCCTTACGCAGGATGATGGTGATCTTGGGCACGGTGGCCGATGCATAGGTGTAGAGCATCTTGGCGCCATGGCGAATGATGCCGCTGCGCTCCTGTTCGATGCCGGGCAGGAAGCCGGGCACATCCACCAGCGTCACCAGTGGGATGTTGAAGGCATTGCAGAAACGGATAAACCGGGCGCCCTTATCGGAGGAGTCGATATCCATCGCTCCGGCCTTGACCAGCGACTGATTGGCGAGGATGCCGACCACAGTGCCTTGAATGCGCGCAAAGCCCACCACGATGTTGCCGGCCCAACCGGCATGGACTTCCAGAAACTGACCGTTATCGACCAGTCGCTTGATGATGGGTTGTACATCCATCGGTTCCGAGGAAGTGTCCGGGATCAGGGCGTTGATGCCTTCATCCGACGACAGATCGAGGTCAGGGTAGGGCTGGTGCGGCGGATCCTCGGTATTGTTGGACGGCATGTAGCTCAGCAACGCCTTGGCGATCTGAATGGCGTGGCGGTCATCGTCGGCGACGAAGTGGACGTTGCCGCTGACCGTGGCATGCATTTGGGCGCTGCCGACCTCGTCCAGGGTGGTGGTGCGACCGGTGACGGCTTTGATCACCTCCGGGCCGGTGATGAACATGTAAGCGTTCTGCTTGGTCATGATGATGAAATCCATCAGCGCCGGCGAGTACGACGCGCCGCCGGCGCAGGGGCCGGCGATGATGGCGATCTGCGGTACCACGCCTGATAGCAGTACGTTGTTGTAGAACACCTGACCATAACCGGACAAGGCATCGACTGCTTCCTGGATACGGGCGCCAGCGGAGTCCTTGAAGGCAACCACCGGCGCGCCGATTTTCAGAGCGAGTTGCATGGACTGCACGATTTTATTCGCGTGCATCTTGCCCAAGGTGCCGCCCATCACGGTAAAGTCCTGGCTGAACGCCGCGACCGGCCGGCCATCCACAAACCCGGTACCGACGATCACACCGTCGGAAGGGAGTTCTTTGTCGGCTAGGCCAAAATGCTTGGCGGCGTGCTTGGCATGGGTGGCGATTTCCTGGAAGGTGTCCGGCTGGAACAGGGCCAGCAACCGCTCGCGGGCGCCCAACAGCCCTTTGGCGTGCCGTTCCTGGAGTTTGTCCTCGCCACCGCCCGCTAGGACCTTGGCGCGGCGTTCCCGCAAAATATCGAGCTGTTTCTCGGAGAGCATGATCCTCACCTCACTTGGTGTTCGAGTTGGTCGGCAAACGGACAAGCAACAAACTTTCCCCCGCTGGCCTGCATACGGGGAAGCGGGCTGGCTTATGGATTTATATATGCGGGGAAAGCAATGATTTCAGCGGAACGGTAAACGATTGGCGGAAAGGGTAACGCCCGCCTATACCAGACCACCATTCTCAACTTCTGCCTAAGGGTAGCCGAAATCCGAATAAACGCGATAGCCGTTCATGGCTTTTGCGATGGGCCATTGACATCGGCGTGTTCCCTCCCCGGAGAGCGAGGACGGAACACGCCGAAGCGAAAGTCAGGTCAGGGGCTTAACGGCCTTGCGGTCACTGGCCTGTGTCTCGGGGTTGGCCACCGATTGAGTGGATGCCACGGCTTCCTCCGTAATATATCGAATCAATTCGCCGTGGCGGTGGGCGCGTTTCATCGCTCCCTGGCTGAGTAGGCGGCGAGTGCGTTGGGCGTGCGCGACGGCGCGGCGCGTCATGATTGCAGGGCCGTCGCGGCTTCCCGCAGGGTCTGACTGTTGATGGCGGCATGGTAGTGGGCGCTGAAGTCGGAGCCGCGCAGCGCTTTTCTGATCATGCTTTCCAGATTGGGGCGCTTATCCTCCGGCATGGCGCCGGTGCCCAGGCCACCTCCGAATTCGACGATGGTGGTGATGCCACCGTGGAAGGCGGTGTCCAGGTTGTCGATCCAGTGGACCGGATGAAACAGTTGGAAGAACAGCCGGGTCTTGATGGCGGTGGGGTCGGAGTCGTGATAGGTGCCGGTATAGTTGGACAGCACGCGGACGGTGGGTGCGCTCATTTCGGCGGCGTCCAGCACCGGGCGGAAGTGCCGGGCGGCGGTGATCATGTAAAAGGTGTGGAAGGCGCCCTCGGTCTTCAGCCGGGTCGGCCGCTTGCGCGGGAATTGTGCGTGGGCGTCGGCGGTCAGCCGGTCCAGATCGTCGGCGAGGCCGCCAACCACGGTCTGGTCGAGCAGGTTGCGGGCGGAGATAACACAGTAATGCTTTTCCGCTATCGGGTGGATGTTGTCGAGGTGCAACGGGAAGGCCAGCATTTCTCCGGCGCCGTAAGTGCCCATGAACTCGCCCCGCTTCTGCACCAGCCGCAGGGCGGTTTCGAAGCTCAGGGTGCCGGCGGCGACCAGGGCGCAGTATTCGCCGAGGCTATGGCCGGCGGTCAGGACCGGTTGCACCTGGTTGTCGGTCAGCTCGCGGAAGATTTCCAGGCAGGCCAGCGAGTGGACCAGCAAGGCGGGCTGGGTGTGGCGGGTTAGCCGTAGATCGTCTTCCGGCCCCTCCAGG
>JBATDL010000412.1:0-4304 GCA_049663445.1 Candidatus Competibacter sp. | reverse complement strand
AACGGTGGGTCTTACACCAGTCGGCATAAGCGGCCTCCAGGGCATCGAGCGCCTGTCTGGCGGTCGCCTCTGCCTGTTTCGCCCGCTTCAGTTCGCCCCATTTGTCGGCTAGCCATGCGGCGGGCGGCGGTTCGTTCTGTGCGAGTCCCTGTTGCCGTTGCATCCACTCCGCCAATTGATGCTCCAGACCAGGGATATTGACCTGGAGCAACGTCTGTTGCTCGTCCAACCGTTGGCGTTCGGCCTCAGCGGCCTCCTGACGCTGCCTCTCGGCCTGGGCGCGAGCCTGGGCAGCCAGCCGCTGGCGTTCGGCCTCCTGACGCTGTCTCTCGATGTGGGCTCGGGCTTCAGCAATCAGCCGCTGTCGCTCTGCCTCGGCCTGCCTCGCCCTCTCGATCTCATCCTCTTTCTGTTGCCACCGCTCGCGCTTAGCCGCATCCAGCTCGCCCGACAGGCCGAGGATGGATCGCTCGGTATCCAACCGCTGCCGCTCCAGCTCACCCGCTTCTCTGGCGCGGGCCTGCCGCCGCTCGGCGGCCTCAGCCTCGTAATCCTGCCGTTTGCGGCTCGGCTGGCCAGTCCGCCGCTCGTAACCGGTGGCGGCTGGCCCAAGGTGCCGCGTCGGCTCCTGGTCGATCGCTTGGGCCTCCAAGCTACGGTGATCGACTTGGGCGCTGTGGTCGTGGTGAAGCAGGTGGAGGTTCTGCATGTCGGCGAACAGTTCCCGCCACCGCCCAATTTCCCCGGTTTTGAGGTCATCCAGCTCACGGGTTTTCTCGGTGAACCCCGTTGCGGTCAGCCGCCGGGTGGTCAGCAGAAGGTGAGCATGGTGGTTGCGGTTATCACCCTTTTTGCTGGGGGTATGGATGGCGACATCCACCGCGCAACCATGGTGCTCAACGATCTGGCGGGCGAACGCGTGGACAAGCTGCTTGCGCTCATCTGCCGATAGTTCGGCGGGTAGAGCAATCTCAAATTCGCGGGCCACCGTGGAGTTTTTGCGGGTCTCGGCGTACTCGGCGGCGTTCCAGAGTGCCGCCCGGTTGGTGGCCCAATCTGGGGCATTGGCCGGAAGCAGAAGCACGGCGGATTCGACACCGGTCCTGCGCCGGTAGTCATGAATCTCACCAGTACGTTCGTCGACGATCTTCACCCCGCCACGATAGGCAGCGGCAGCAGTCGCACTGCGACCGGCTGAGCGGCTGATGGTCTTGACCGAGAGATGGAAGATCGCCATGCTTTTCCTTCGGGGTCGAGGGGCGAAGCCCCCGCGCACGCAAACCGAGACCGCAGAGCGGGCAAGGTTTGCATAAGTGCGCCCTTCGGGGGTTCGCCCCGCCCGCCGCGATTCTAGCCCGCTTCGTCACCGGAAGCTAGCCCCTCGTCCCGTCACCCACATTAGTCTCCGTGGCCATCTGCTCGGGAGTCCGCCGCCCGGTCCATGGTCCGGGTCCATACCACGGTTCCATGAGCCGGGATCGCTTGTCCTCTGATCGGTGGCCGGTCGAATCGGACGGCGAGCGTGCGCTAGAAGGGGTCGCCTCAGAAAACGGAAAATAAAGCACGCTAACGGCTGGCGTGTCAGGTTGAAGCCTAAGAAGTCGCGCCGAGAGCGTCAGACAAGGCCGAAAACGGCCCTAATCTGACGGAATCAGGGCGCGCACCCGACGCCAAGTTGAGGCGTACTCCAACTGGACAGGCTCAACCGAAAAGCTCGCTGTGCGAGCCAAGCCGCGCCAGTCTGAGGGTGTCAGCATCCGACTTGCGGTAGATCAGCAGCAAGTCGGGTTTGACGTGGCATTCCCTGTAGCCTGCCCAATCGCCGCTCAGGTCATGGTCGCGGTAGTTGGCATCAAGCGGCTGGTCGATCGCCAAAGCGACGAGAACAGGCCTCAGATCGCTATCGAGCGTGGCCCGGTGCTGGCCCTTGGCCTCGCGCTTGTAATCGCGCTTGAAGGCTGAGGCGCGATCAATCGTCCGCATGCAGGTCTGCCATCAAATCATCAACGCTGCTGAACCGCTTGCCCTTCCCGGCCTCAAGCTCGGCAATGGCCTTGCGTGTGGTCGCGTTGGGGGCCTTCACATCGAAGGGCATCCGGCGCTCATCGGCTATGCGCAGCATTAGCAAGCGGATAGCGTCCGAGATGGACAAGCCCATTGCTTCGAGCGCGTCAGCGGCGCGCTCCTTGGTGTTGGTGTCGATGCGAGCGCGGACATAGGTATCGGCGGTGCTCATGGTGACTTCCCTTGAGGGTTTCAGATGTTCTATTGTAGTCCCGTTGTGACTACAAATCAAGGGCGATACCGGATTGCTTACCGTGCTTTATTTTCCGTTTTCTGAGGCGACCCCTAGAATGCCGGCCATCCGCTTGGAGGAGGTAAACGAATGCCCGGTATCGAGGATCGGATCGCCGATCTGGAAAAACGGCTCAAGCAGGCGAAGGCTCTCAAGCAGCAGCAAGTCGCCCGCGAGAAGGCGGCGGAAAAAAAGCGCCGGCGCTCTGACGACACGCGCCGCAAGATTCTGGTCGGCGCGGTCATCCTCGCCAAAGTCGAGCACGGCGAGTGGCCCAAAGAGCGCCTGCGCGAAACGATGGACCAGGCGCTCACCCGCGCCGACGACCGGGCATTGTTCGGTCTGCTGCCCGTCCGGGCGGAACCGGGAACCCAGCCGCAGAACACCACGCCTGATTAGGGTGAGGCATCCCCCTCTCCCAGCAACGCCCGCGCGTCGCGGGAGCCGTGCAACACCCGCACGATGACGACCTCGCTGTCCGTGTGGCGGTAGTAGAGAGCGTACTTTTGGTGGAAATGGACCCGCAAGCCGGGAGAGAGGTCGTCCCGGCGCGGTCCCAGCTCCGGGTGAACCAGCAGCGGTTTAAGGCGGGACTGGATTTTGCGCACGAACGCCGAAGCGGCGGCGGTACCCTGCCGCTCGGCGACGAACGTCCAAATCTCGATCAGGTCCTCTTCGGCCTGCTCGGTGAGGCGGAGGCGGCGGGGGGTGTCGATCGCTGGCGTCCTGTCTGAATGATTCGCTCGGGATCGAAATCCCGGACCCGACCGGCGTCGAGATCGTCGATGCCCCGCTGGATTTGCGCTCGCAACTCCGCCAGCTCCTGTCGCTGGAGCGCCCGCTTGTGTCGCCAGTCGCGCAGGGCCTCACGGATGACCTCGCTACTGGAGGCGTACTCGCCCGCCGCGACGGCGGTGCGCACCGCATCGGCAATTTCGGGAGTTAGGGTGATGGTCAAGCGTTCGATGGTATTCATAAATCATACTTTATCACACTATTCTGGTTTTTTGGTTTCGCGCTTCCGGTTTGGGCCAACGCCCCCCAATGCGCCTCCTTGATCCGTGATAGACAATAAAGGCGATAAAGGCGATATAGGGGTCTCAGGCGCAATGGAACAGAAAACCTAGGTAAGCCCCGCCCCGGTCGCGAGAGCCCTGGCCTGCCGGCTACTCCTCGGCCGGGTTGCGCAACGGCCGCAGCTCGCCGCGACGGACTGCCTCCGGTACCGCGAACGAGTAGCGGCCCAGCATGTTGATGTGCTCGTGGATGAGCGGCGACAGCCGCGCCACGTCGGCGTCCTGGACCGGATACCCTTCCCGGCGCAGTTGGGCAAGGGCAGCATCCAGGTAGATGGTGTTCCACAGCACGACCGTGTTCAGCACCAGCCCGAGCGCACCGAGCTGATCTTCCTGGCCCTCCCGGTAGCGCTGGCGCAGCTCGCCGCGCTTGCCGTGGAACATGGCCCGCGCGAGGCTGTGGCGCCCTTCGCTGCGGTTCAACTGCAACAGGGTGGCACGGCGGCGGCTCTCGTCGTCGAGATAGGCGAGTGTATGCAGCGTTTTATCGATGCGGCCGAATTCGGCCAGCGCCTGCGCCAGGCGGGTCGGCCGGTCGCCGATCTGGAGCGTGCGCATGATGCCGTTCGCCGGCACGCGCCCGAGCTTGAGCGAGCCAGCCAAGCGCAGCAGGTCGTCCCAGTGCCGGGCGATCAACTCCAGGTTGATCCGCTGACGTGCGAGTGCATCGAATGCGCCGTAGTCGGCCTGCGGATCGATGCGCCAGAAGCGCGTACCCCCGATATCCGCGAGGCGAGGGCTGAACCGGTACATTGGCGCAGGCTATGTTGGCTGAGGTGCATGGCGGTTGATCGTGGGGCTGGACTCTAGGCCGTGTTCACAAAATCATGCTTCGTGTGCGAGACTGTTAGCTGTCATCTGCGGCCAGAGACGTTGAGCATGGATCGTTTGTATTATCTCACGAACGAGCAATTTGAGCAGATCAACCGGTT
>JBATDL010000411.1:0-1992 GCA_049663445.1 Candidatus Competibacter sp. | reverse complement strand
GCCGCAGCGTGGAAACCTTATTGAAAAACGCCGATATCGCCCTGTATCGGGCCAAGGACATGGGACGTAATAACTATCAGCTCTATCAGTCGGGCGCCACCGTGATAGCTCGCGAGCGACTGGACCTGGAGAACAGTCTGCGGCACGCCGTGGACCAAGGGCAGTTGGTGATGTACTACCAGCCGAAATGGGATTTTCACGTCAGGGCCATCACCGGCGCCGAAGCGCTGATTCGCTGGGATCATCCCAAATTCGGCTTGCTGTCGCCCGCCCGCTTCATTCCGATTGCCGAGGACAGTGGCTTGGTCCTGCCTCTTGGCGAGTGGGCGTTGCGCGAAACCGTGCGCGAGATTGGTCAACTGCATCGCCGGGGTTTCCCGGGGCTGCGAGTGGCGGTCAATCTGTCGGGTCGTCAGTTCCATCAACCCGGCCTGGTCGATTTGGTGCATGAGGTGCTGTCCCAGGACGGTTTCGATCCGACCCGCTTGGAACTGGAGCTGACCGAAAGCATCCTGATGCACCACACCGAGGATAATATTTCGACGCTGAAGGGTTTTAAAAGCATGGGCTTGCGCTTGGCTATCGACGACTTCGGGACCGGCTACTCGTCGCTAAGCTATCTGCAACGGTTTCCCGTGGACGTGCTCAAGATCGATCGCTCTTTCATCATGCACCTGCCGGCCAGCACCAGTAGTGCGGCTATCGTCGATGCGATTGTCACTCTGGCGCATGGCTTGCGGCTGGATGTGGTGGCGGAAGGCGTGGAAACCGCAGAGCAGCTTGCATTCCTGCAAGCGCACGGCTGCGACGAGGGGCAGGGCTTTTATTTCGGCCATCCGTTGCCGCTGGAAGAATTCCAGAAGCTGCTGCTCCAGGATCGGGTCAAAACGGCAGCAGCAGGGGCGCCACCAACAAAGTGAGCGCCATCACCAACAGCAGCAGCGGCAGTCCCACCCGCACGAAATCGTTGAAGCGGTAGCCGCCGGGCGCCAGCACTAGGGTGTTGACCGGCGAGGACACCGGGGTAACGAAGGCCGCCGACGCCGCCACCGCTACGGTCATGGCGAAAGGATAGGGCGATACCCCGAGCTTTTGGGCAGCGGCGATGGCGACCGGCGCGATTAGCACCGCCGTCGCGGTGTTGGAGATGAACATACCGATCAGCGCTGCCAGCACGAAGACGCCGCCCAGAAGCGCCAGCGGACCAAACCCGCCCAATCCCGTCACCAGCCCGTCGGCGATCAGCGTCACGCCGCCGGCTTGCTGCAGCGCATTGGCCAGGGGCAGCATGCCGGCGATCACCACCAGACTGGGCCAGTTGATCGAACGGTAGGCATCTTCCATGCGCAGGCAGCGAAACAGGCCCATCGCCAGCGCCGCCAGCAACACCGCCGCCACGTTGGGCAGCAGCCCGAAGGTCATCGCCAGCACCATCGTCAGCAGGATCGCCAGGGCGAACGGTGCCTGCCGGTAAGCTGGGGCGACGTCACTCAGCTCCGCCGGCAAGCCAAGCACCAGAAAATGCTTCTGCTCGCCTTGGAGCAGGCCGATCCGCTTCCAGTCCCCGGCGACCAGCAGGATGTCGCCGAAGGCCAGTTTTTCTTCGATCAGATTGCCCGGCAGCGGCTGGCGGTTGCGGCGGATGCCCAGCACACTCAAGCCGTGATGGCTGCGGAACGCGGCCTGCCGCAGGGTCTGGCCGATCACTTCCGAATCCGGTGGTAGCATCACCTCCACCATGCCCAGTTCGTTGACCAGGCTGCGCTGCTGGCTTTCCGCGATCAGCAGGCGGCTTAGCCGCTCGGTAGAACACAGCGTGGCGACCGCTTCGCCTGATCCGACCACGTACAGCGCGTCGGCGGGGTGGAATTCGGTGTTGGCCAGCGCCGGCGACACCGTTTCGGTGAAGCGCTCCTGCCGCCCGACGCCGACGAGGGTGACGTCATAACGGGTGCGCAGTTGCGCGGTGGCCACGGTCTGGCCGATCAGCGA
>JBATDL010000410.1:0-3742 GCA_049663445.1 Candidatus Competibacter sp. | reverse complement strand
GCACCGCGCCGCCCTTCAATCCGAGCGCTCGGGCCAGTGGTTGACTGCGGCCACCGCCGAACCGCCGCCGGTGGGCCGCCGCTCCCGCAGTGAAATCGACATAGACGGGTCCGGGAGCGTTGGCATTCAGCGCCCGTAGTTCCAGCCGCGTCGGGGTGACCACCAGCAAATGCGTGAAAGCGCCGGTGAGTGGAATGGTGGCCAGGGGTAAATGCAACTCGGCCGCTAATTCGGTCGCTACGGCTAGATTCACGGGGTTTTCCGCAGCAACCGCTAGCTCGGGGCTGGCGATGAAATCCACGGTCGTCAAAGCGGGAAACGCAACCGCCGTACCGAACGCGGCGGTTGCCGGTCAGAACTGGTCCGGAATTCAGGCCGCTTTGAGCAGCGCATCTTCCAGCGATGTCTTGGTCAAACCGTCCATCTCGGTTTTGAAACGCGCGGCCAAGTCGGACATCAGCCTGGCGTCGTTCAGCATCTTTTGCTGGACCGTCTGCGCGATTTCGCCCTGGCGCCGGTAGAAATCCTGCCAGCTTTTAACGTCGTTGATCTCGGCGGCGGCTCTCATCTGGTTGATGCCGATGTCCATGTAGGCTTTCAGCGAGTTCATGTGGAACACCATCATCTTTTCGATGTTCTCAACCATCATCTTGTTCGCTTTAACCAAGGGCTCCGGCAAAGATTGCGGGGTTTCCAGTGCCTTGCTGAACAGATCGATGACCATGGCGTATTCCTCGTCAAGCGTGGGTGAATTTGTTGCAGCGCAATATAGCGGGATTTATGTTGCGTTGCAACACGCAAGAATGCGCTTTTTCCGACCAAGCGCCGCCGACATACGAGGAGATGCGGTTTGCGGAATTCATCACGCGAAATCGGTGAGGTGAACTATGCTTAAGATATAGGGTTGTAAAGCTGTTTTTCGGTTGGAGCAGTTGTGCGAAAGCGAGGCAACACCTTGAGCGATAATGCGGTTTCCAGTTTGTCTGCCCGGCTGTGGCGGAAGAATTTACTCCCTCACCACGATATCGGCCCGCGCGGGCGTGCGCCGAAGCTGGCGTTGGTGGCCGATCCTCGGGAAGCCGAATTGAATGGCCTGTTTGTACTGTCGCGGTTGGCGGCGTTTCTGCGCGGCATCGAGACGGGCGAGCAGCGCGGTCTGCGCTTGCGCGAACGGGTTGTGATCGTCCCCGCAGTCGAGGGTCCGACAGGGTCTGGCGGTGGTCGTGGGCGGCGCGGCCCGCGCGTGCCGCAGGTCGCGACCGAGGCGATGGTGGAGCTGACCCAGGCCGCCTACTATCGGGTGAACATCCGCCCGGCCAGCCCCGAGGTCGAGGACATGCCGCAGGTGTGTCTTTACGCGCCCAACGACGACGAGCGCGCCAGCGCCTGTCTATTCGGGTTGCCGGCGGTTATCGAACGGCCGGTCGAGGATACTGCCCCTTCCGATTTGATGCGTGCCTGGCGGCCCTGCTGTGGCGAGAATTTCGTGATTCACGCCGGACAGGCTGGCAGCTTGCAGACTGGGCATTGCGAGACCTTGTTTCGGGCTTTGGTGGCTTTCCTCGACCGCACCGGGATTGTCGGTGGCCTGCGGCCCTCCCATGAAGATGAAGACCTGCATTATTTCGGCCTGGAACAGATCGTCGTCGTGCTGGCCGAGCAATCCGGGGTTTTTTCCTCCAATCTGAATGTCGGCCGCTGGGTCCGCGCGGGAGAGACGCTGGGTCATATCTACGACGGCTTTAGCGGGGACCGGGTGCCGGTGGCGGCGCCGGTGGCTGGCCTGCTGGCAAGCGTGCGCCGGCATCCGTTGCTATGCGCGGAGGGCCTGGTGGCCCAAGTGCTGACGCCGGATAGCGTGCTCCAGCGGGGCTTGGCGCGACGATGGCTGGGAGAGCGGCATGAACGACAGGCCCGTCGAGGACTATGAATATGAAAGCGAGCGCCAGCGTTTATTGGAGCAGGTGATCGCGGAAACCCTGGGAACGGCCGGTCTGACCGGTTGCGCCGAGCTGAGTGAGCCTGTGTTGCACGCGCTGGCGGCGGTGCCCCGGCACCGGTTCGTGCCGCCAGCCCAGCTCGATTGGGCCTACGCCGATACCCCGCTGCCGATCGGTTGCGGTCAGACGATTTCCCAACCGTTTATCGTCGCCTTGATGACCGAGTTGCTGGCGCTCGGTTCCCAGTCCGTGGTGTTGGAGGTCGGCACCGGTTCGGGCTATCAGACGGCGATGCTGGCCGGTTTGGCGCAGCGGGTTTACTCGGTGGAGCGGATTCCCGCACTGGCCGAAGCGGCCGAACGGCGCTTGCGCGAGCTTGGCATCGCCAATGTGGAAATTCGCATCGCCGACGGTTATCGGGGATGGGAAGAGAAGGCGCCCTTCGACGCCATCATGGTCACGGCGGCGGCAGCCGAAGTGCCACCGGCACTGGTGCGGCAGCTCAAGCCGGGTGGTCGCTTGGTGGTTCCGGTGGGGCCGCAGCACCGGAGTCAGGATCTGCGCGTGATTTGCAAGGACGAATCGGGGTTGCCGCATAGTCGCAGCGTGTTGCCGGTGGTCTTTGTGCCGCTGGTGCGGGATTGCGAAGACTGAGGTTTACTCGGCTCGTGGGGAAGGATCGGCCATGGTCACGACCGGGGCGGCGATTGCCGAGAGGGCTCAGCCGGTCGGCAGCGAAATTCCAGTGAGCTTCTTAAACAGCGCCACCGCGTAGGAATCGGTCATGCCGGAGACGAAGTCGGTGATGGCCAGCACGCGGCGATAGAGGTCGGGGTCGGGGTTGCGCCTCGGTCCGGCGAAGGATTCCGGGATCAGATGGATTAGCATCCGGCTCTTGGGCGAAGCGGCCGGGCCACGGGCGGCAAGGTCGTTGACAGTGGTGACGAAGGCTTCCAGCAAGCCGCCCAATACCTCGAAGCCGGCCGCTTCCACCTCGATCACCGGTTTGGAAACATACACCTGGGTCTCGCCGCACTCCTTCAGAGCGCGCATCGCGCCGGCGGCGGGGACCGCGTCCAGCAGTTCCGCCGTGAAACCACCGGCCAGAATTACCGCCTCGTTGTCCATGAAGCATTGGTGAACCTGATCGATGATGGCGCCGATGGCCTTGGCGCGCAGGTATTCGATTTTCTCCTTGGAACGGGTGATATGGCGCATTTTGCGCTGGGCGCGGTCCGGCTCGCCGCTTAGCGGCAGCAGCAGGTCGCGCACCTCGTCGAAGCCCAGTTGTTGTAGCCGAAAGGCATCCTCCACGTCGATGATCCGGTAGCAGATGTCGTCAGCCGCCTCGACCAGATAGGCCAGCGGATGGCGGCTCCAGGCCCCCGGCAGCACCGGTTCCAATCCCAGTTCTCCGGCGATTTCCGCGAACAGGTCCGCGTCGTCCCGATAAAAGCCGAATTTCTTGAAGGCAATGCCGGGCGGTGGAGGTGCCGACAGCGACGAGGCGCACGGGTATTTGGTGAAGGTGCCCAAGGTGGCGCAGGTCAGTTGCATGCCGCCCGGATTATCGGGGCTTTGCAGCCGGGTGATGATGCGAAACCCCTGGGCGTTGCCTTCGAAACGCAGGAAATCCTGCTGTTGCGCGTCGTCCAACTGTTCCAGCACCGTCCGGCCGGTGGTGGAGGCGGTGAACCACAGCCGGATGGCGTCTTCGCCGGCGTGGCCGAACGGTGGATTGCCGATGTCGTGCGCCAGACAGGCGGCGGCGACCACCGCGCCGAAATCCTGCGGATAAACCC
>JBATDL010000409.1:0-1892 GCA_049663445.1 Candidatus Competibacter sp. | reverse complement strand
GTCTTCCAGCCAGGGTTCATCGAGCAGCGCCAGCGGTACCCGGGTGGTCTTGCCGGCACCCGGCGGCGCTTGCAGCATCAGGGCGGCGGAATCGCGCAACGCGGCACGGATCGCCGGCAGTGCTGGCTCGATGGGCAGCGCCGTGGGTTCGGAGTCAGATGAAAACATGGGCGCGAACCGGTTCAACGAAGGTGGCGGAGGCCATCCCGGCACTATTTTCCGTGATCGCCTCAACGTGCATTTGTGCGCTGCCTTGACTATTGTTTTATCAGAATATTGTGGTTTGGGTCGGCTGCGCGTGCGAGCACCACCCCCCACCTCATCATAACGCCAGCCACCACCCGAGGAAATTTACGGATGAGCATTGTGAGCGATCTGCTGGCCAGACCCGGTGTCGTCGCCGCCGGCGAATACGCCTACCGGGGCGACCGGTTTTCCTACCGCGGCGCCCTCACTGAAGAACATGCCCGCATGGCTTCCATCATGTGCCGCGCCACCACCATGGGCGTGAATATGGAGGGCAGGATGCTCGAAGCCTTCCAGCCACGCAGTGGACTGCAACCGCCGCGTGGCTGGGTAGTGCATGGTCCCGACTATACCGTGTGCGTCATGGCCAACGTATTTTGCATGCTTGACAACGCCCAGGGTTCGATCAACGACATCGTTGGATTCATGCGTCAAACCATGGCCAAAGCGCCCTCCGGTCTGATCTGAACCCGCCCGGCAAGTCCACCGAAGGAATAAGGAGAAGTGACCGATGGCAACACTCGACCAACTGATGCGATTGCCGGGGGCGATGGCAGCTTTCGAATTCCGGGGCAGCGGCGAGCTGCTGGACCAGCGCATCGCCTACCCCGAACGCATCAACGAAACCACGCTCGATCTGCTGGCCCACATGTGCGCGGCCAATCTGAGCATTGCCACCATGCAGGCGCGCGGCTGGGAGAAGGTGACCAGCATGAAAGGGTTTTATCCGATCCAGGAATTCACCTTGGTCGGCTTCGACTGGTCGGTCGTGGTCAGTGGCCTCCATCGGGAGCAGTTCAAGGGCGAGGGCAAGACCAGCTTGCCGCCGTTCATGGGGGTGGTGCTGGGCAACGAAAAGGCCGACTATGAAGCGGCGTTCGCGATCCTGGAAGAACAGGAACCAGTTCCATGAGCATGATCCGGCGCATTCTGGCTTTGGATGGGGTCAACGTGATCTGCCATTTCCGCGACGATGGCTACCTGCTTGAAGGCTACGGTCTGATGGGACGCGACGATATGGCGCGGCTGGCGCAGTTCGCGCACGATTACCGACGCATGATCCAGGGCAACGCCGACCAGCTCGCCATGTTTACCGGCATGCGCGGTTGGACCCCGCCGCGTGGCTGGGTTGCCCGGGGTGCGGCGCAGTCGGTTTGCGGCGTCGGCAACCTGGTTTGCATCGTGGAAGGGGCCGATGCACCCATGAACGAAATTCTGCTGGAGTTACGGGAAATCTCGCACTGGTAGACTATGGAATCATTAGGGGGTTCTACCCTCTAAAAAGAAAGAAGCCAAGCAGTCGATGTCTGTTGTTTTGTGTCGTCTGGACGTGGCTACCTTGATACTTTGTTGGTATGATGATACGACACAATATGCTACTTCAATGCATTGGGGCAGTCGTTTCCATGTCCAAGCGAATCGTATTTCCTGTAGGGCTTTGCCTGTTGGTGGGCGCGTGTGCGTTTAACACATGGCCGGTGGTGGCGCAGGTGGTCGGTGGCCAAACCCTCGAAATCCAGGGCGCCGGCGGTGGTGCGGCTGGGATGACCGCGATGCCGGCGGTGGCCAGCCTGCATACCGGCCAGAACGCCGAGAGTGCTGACGAAGCCGAGTCGCCACCGGCCGACGCGCAAGCGCCGGTGGCG
>JBATDL010000408.1:0-2751 GCA_049663445.1 Candidatus Competibacter sp. | reverse complement strand
TCCAGTCCCTGCGAATAAGCGTAAGCCCCGACCGGCAGCGAAGGGCTGCACAGTTGCAACAGGCGCGGCAGGCTGGAGAGCGTCAGCGACATGCGGGGATGAGCGGGTGGGAACCGGGGGCGCGGGTGACGGCGACCACAGTTAGCGGGGCTGGCCGAGGCCGGCGGGCGCATTGCGCGCGCATCCCTTGCGCTGGATCTTGTCCTGATACATGGCCTCGTCTGCCCGGCGCATCGCCTCTTCCAGTGAAGAGTGACTGGTGGCGGTACCGGCGCCCAGGGAGATAGAAATGGGGAAAATCACGTCCCGCTGGTTGAAGGTGTCCATCGTGGCGCGGATTTGAGCGAGGGTGGCGCCGGCCCATTCTTCATCGGCGCCATGCAGGACGATGACGAATTCATCGCCGCCGATGCGTGCCACCACATCCCCAGGTCGCATGCCGTGCTGGAGCACCTGCGCGGCCTTCTTGATCAGTAGATCGCCGACTTGATGGCCGCGAGTATCGTTGGCAGTCTTGAGGCCGTCCAGATCGGCGATCAAAAAACTGACCGGGTAGTCGCTCGCCGCGCGTAGCCGGTCGAGTTCCTCGTTGAAGTAGGCGCGGTTGTACAGGCCGGTGAGAGAGTCGTGTACGCTCAGGTAGCGAACCTTTTCCTCGGCGCTGCGCTTTTCCTGGAGCGCCTGGATCATCTGATTGAAGGCATTGGAAAATTCCCCGAGAAAGTCGACATGTTGATCGAGATCGCCCGCCGCCACCCGCTGGGTTTGCCAGGTCAGATGGCGCAGGTTGGATTGCAGGTGCTTGAGCGGATCGATCAGGTGGGTGCCCGGCGGCGCGTCCTGGGCCAGATCGCCGTTGGCAAGCGCGATGGCAAAGCGGCGCAACACCTCCAGCGCGGCCAGTAGGTGGTCGAAATGCTCGCCGAAGGCTTGCAGCTCCGGTGTCAGTCCGGCCGGGTGCAGCGGGCTCGCGCCCCGCGCGGCCAGCAGTTTTTCGATCTTGCCGGCCGCCGCCGCCAGATAACGGCGGTCGTCCTCGTTCATGCGGCGAGGGCGTCGGGCTTGACGTCGAAGCGGCAGGTGCGGTCGCCGGTGGCCCAGCAGTCGATTTCCTTGGCGGAAAAGGACTGGCCGGTGTAGGCATACAGCAGGCCGGCGATAAAGCCTTCGTCGTAATCGCAGACCGTGGTGCCCATGACCGGCAGGCCGGAGCAGTCCAGATCTTCCGAGACGGTGAGTGTGAACGCCAGTTTTTCCGGATCGGCCCGTTCCACGCGCAGCACGCCGATGCTCATTGCCTTGAGCTGGTTTTGCAATTCAGCGATGAAGGCGTTGAGCGGCTGTTTACGGTCGAGGACGTTCAGGCAGAACTCGCGGCCGGCGATCCAGCCGGCGTCCCGCAGAATGTCGCCCGCCGTGTCGTCACCGTAGCGCTGGGCCAATGTTTCCCGCAGGGTGTATTGGGCCAGCCGGTAGACCACCACCGGGAGCTGCGGGCCGAGATTGGGGCGTCCCAGATCGATATCGCCGAGGTCGTCCCATTGAAAACGATAATGTTCACCGAAGGTTGGGATCATGGCTTGCCTCGTTTGCGGACAGGTTACGGGGGATACCAGCGGCGGTAAAATAACTTGCTGGCGGGCATGGAGTTTCACAACGCGCACGCCTTCCAAGTGGAATTATATCCCTTTGGAAAAGGCGCGTCCGAGGTTCGAGCGAAGTCCCGCAAGCTAGCAGCGTTCGATGAACACCGGCGGCGCCCGCCTTTAGGCATGGTGGTGCTCGCCGCCGTAGGCACCCGCTTCCGGCTCGAACGGCGCTTGCTCGTGGCTCACCGCCAACCCCAGCTCCCGCACCATTCCATCCAGCACATGATCGTGTAGATAGCGCAGCCAGCCGGGACCGAGTTGCAGGGCGACATGGCGGTTGCCGAGGTGATAGGCGGCGCGCGCCAGCAGCAGTGCATCGTCGGCACGGGCGGTGGAGACGGCTTCCGGGGCGGCGCGTACTTCCACGATGAGGCCGCTGGTGGCGCGCAGGCGGTCGCCGTGGCGCAGCACCGTGCCGCGCGGCAGGAATAGCCCTGCATCCCGGCCGTTATCGAGCCGTGTTCGCAGCCGGCTCTTTTGCCGTTGCTCGAACGGCAGGGTCAGCGTGGCTTGGGCATCGACCGGCTCGCGCAGGCGTTCGGTAATCTGTAGTTCCGGATTTTCGTCGGCGTTCATTTCTCGGGTCATCGTGGTCAAGGCGAACTCAATCCATCATAATCGCGCGGTTTGCGAATTGCTCGCGTCCGGCGCACTTGATCAAAAGGATTCTCATCGATGGCTTCGTCCAACTCCACACTCGCCCTTGAGCGGCCCATTGGATTTAACATAATTCCAGCACTGAGGTCTCCGATCCATTCACTTCATCGCGCAGTGTACTGGGCGGTGCTCGGGTTCGCGACGCTGGCGCTGCTGGCGGCAGGCAATGTCCGAGCCGACATGTTCGAGGAGGGTGACGTATTGATGGTGCAGGGCGCGCCAGGTGTTATTCATTATCATCATGACCCCGAACACGCCGACTACTCCTGGATAGTTGGCGCGGAGTGGCAATCCCCTTCGCGCTGGCTGGTCGGCGCGTCCTACTTCAACAACAGTTTCAATCAGAAATGCCAGTATTTTTACTTCGGGAAATCCTGGCCGCTGGACTCCATCGACAGCAATCTGTACTTCAAACTGACCGGCGGTGTGCTACTCGGCTACAAGG
>JBATDL010000407.1:0-2564 GCA_049663445.1 Candidatus Competibacter sp. | reverse complement strand
GGAAGCGATGGTGCGGCAAGCCGAGAGTTCGTTCGGTCGAGCGGACATCGAACATTTGCTGGCGATGCTGGCGGTAAGCGGGTTGCTGCGTCCACTGGGTCAGGATATTCACGAAATGCACCCGGCCTTGACCGGTTTTCTGCGCGCCCGGCCGGTCGCGGGTCTGGACGACAACCAGTGCGAGGCATGGCGGCGGGCGTTTGTGGACGTAATGACGCGGGTGGCTAATCAATTAGCGCCTAAAGAGCCACATGAACAGAGAGTTCCCTTTTCTCTATATGGCGTCAATTTCTTCATCGCGTTGGCTGATGCCGAAGCATTGGGAATGGATGATCACTTTGGAGATTTAACCCAAGTGCTAGGATTCTATGCCTTAAATCAACGAGATTTTACCGGCGCGATGCGGCGTTTTGAGATGCTTGCCGGGCATTGCAAGCGGCGTGGCGTTGCAAGAGGTGAAGCCGCCGCCTATCACATGTTGGGAATGATCGCCCAGGAGCGGCTGGGCTTGGCGGCGGCGGAGCGGTGGTATGGAAAGTCACTGGCGATTGAGGAAAAGCACGGTAACGAGTACGGGGCGGCGTGCACTTATCATCAGTTGGGAAGGATTGCCGAGGAGCGACGGGATTTGATGGCGGCCGAGCAGTGGTATCGACAGTCGCTGGCGTTGTGGGAAAAGCACGGCAACGAGCACGGAGTGGCGAGCGCCTATCACCAATTGGGGGGGATTGCCGAGGAGCAGCGAGACTTCGAGACGGCCGAACACTACTATCAGAAAGTGCTGTTGGTCAGGGAAAAACTTGGCGATGAATACAGCTCGGCAGTTACTTGTTACCAATTAGGAGTAATCGCCGAAAAACAACGGAATTTTGTGGCGGCTGAGAGGAAATATCGGCAGGCGTTAGCGATTTGGAAGAAGTACAACGACGAACACAACATGACACTTGCTTATAACGGGTTAGGAATTATTGCCCTGGAACAGCAGGACTTCGCGGTAGCCGAACAATGGTGTCTGAAGGCGTTAGCAATACTGGAAAAGCATGGCGACGAGAACAGCGCGGCAAGAATCTATCACCAACTTGGAATCATTGCTCGGAAGCGTCTCTATTTTACGGCAGCAGAGCAGTGGCATCATAATTCATTAGCAATAAAGGAAAAATATGGGGATAGCTGTGGTGCGGCGAAAACCTATCATGAACTAGGAATCGTTGCTCAAGAACTACGCAACTTAGTGGCAGCTGAGCAGTGGTATCAAAAATCATTGGCAATCAAGGAAAAACAAGGTGACAATTATGGCGTAGCACTTGCTTATTATCAAATAGCTAAGTTATTTTTTTTGAAGAATAATAATGAAACATCCGCATCGTGGTTAGTACGAGCTATCTCTAGTTTTATCCTTCATCGCGACTCATTTCACACTAACCAGAGCATAAAAGCTCTGCTGTTTATTTACCGCCAAGCCCTGTCTAGTGATCAAGTCAAACTGCGGCAAATGTGGAAAGAGGCGAAGTTGGGGCCATTCCCGGAGGACGGAATTCCCGCTTGATCCCCATTTTGAAAGAGGGGGAATTAAATCAGTAACTTTTGAGAGACATCATGCTCATACAGGATTGCATCTCATCCCTGGACGACGCCACCGCCCGCCGAGTGTTGGATTCCATCGCCCGAGCGCAATCGGCTTCCGCCGAAACCGCACTCACCCCAGAATTGCGCCGAGCCTTGCAGGAATTCGCAACCGGCCCGGAAACCGCCGCCATTCCGGCCAGCGACGGCGACCTTGCCCGCGCCGCCTTGTTGCTGCTCGCCGACGATCCGCAACAGCAACCGATTCTCACTGCCCTGATTGAAGGGCCGGCCCCCGCCCAATTCGGGCCAGCCAAAAACGCCGCCATCATCGCCGCTGTGCTGTTCGTGCTGCAACTGTACGTCAAATTCGAGTACGACAAAGACGGTCGCTGGAGCATCGAGATCGTCAAAGAGTCGACTGATAAAGCCTTGCTCATGCCGCTGGTGCAAAAGCTGCTGAATCACGCTCCAGTCAAATAGTTGCTTCGCATTCAAACCCTTAGGGCGGGAGGGCATACCATGTCAACGCCGATCACAGAACGGGAATTGCTGAACGCCCAGCCCCGCCACCGCTGGACCGTCGCCGAATATCACCGTATGGCTGAAGTTGGCTTATTGCATGAAGATTCGCGGGTGGAGTTGATCGATGGAGAGATTATCGAAATGGCGCCGATTGGTAGTGAGCATGCCGGCCATAATAATTATTTAATGAGTTGCCTCGCTCACTGCTTGTATGGCAAGGCAGTCGTGGCTGGACAAAATCCAGTCATACTTGGCGGCTATGAAGAACCTCAGCCCGATATTGCCTTACTACGTTGGCGGGACGACTATTACAGAACCGCTCATCCCCATTCCGAAGATGTCTTGCTACTCATTGAAATATCCGACAGCACGCTCCGCTATGATCGCGATATCAAAATTCCTCTGTACGCAAAAAACGGTATCCCCGAAGTCTGGTTACTGGATATCCAGAATCGACAATTGGAAATCCACCGCGA
>JBATDL010000406.1:0-4424 GCA_049663445.1 Candidatus Competibacter sp. | reverse complement strand
CACTGGCGGTGGCGATCTGTCACGGCCACACCCGGCAAACCTTGCACCGATTGGGTTCCGCCGCCGTGCTGGCCGGGAGACGGCGGTGATCGGCCGCCTGCGCGGGCTGCTGATCTGGAAACAGCCGCCGGGCCTGATGATCGACGCCCACGGTGTTGGTTACGAGCTGGAGGCGTCGATGAACACCTTCCAAAGCCTGCCGGAATTGGGTGCGGAGGTCGTTCTATTTACCCATCTGGCGGTGCGCGAGGACGCGCATACGCTGTACGGTTTCGCCAGCACCGCCGAGCGCGCTCTGTTCCGCAACCTGATCCGGGTGACCGGGGTAGGACCGCGGCTGGCGTTGCTGATTCTGTCCGGCATGAGCGTGGACGTATTCGGCCGCTGCGTGCGCGAGAACGATGCCACCGCCTTGACCCGGCTGCCGGGCATCGGCAAGAAGACCGCCGAGCGCTTGATTATCGAAATGCGCGACCGCATCAGTGGGCTGGGCTCACATCCGGCGGCGATTGTGCTACCCGGTAGCCACGCTACGGCAGCGGACGCCACGCCGCGAGACGACGCCATCAGCGCGCTGGTGGCGCTGGGCTACAAACTGCCCGAAGCCTCGCGCATGGTGCAGAGCCTCGACACCGAAGGTCTCGCCAGCGAAGCGATCATCCGATTGGCGCTACAATCCAGTGTCCGCCGCTGATACCACTGTAGTCGTTGGCAAACCGGCGGTATTTGTTCGCGTTTGGCCTTAAACTTTCATCGTTAAACTCCCGATAGCGCCGGCTTCGCCACTTCACCGACTCCACCGTTCATGAACCTTTCCGACCGCCTGATTTCCCCGGCCACCAGCGGCGACGACGCCACTCAGGACCGGGCCGTCCGTCCCCGGCGGCTGGATGAGTACATCGGTCAGCAGACCATGCGCGAGCAGTTGGAAATTTTTATCCAGGCCGCTCGCGCCCGCGCCGAGGCACTGGACCATGTACTGCTGTTCGGCCCGCCCGGTTTGGGAAAAACCACCTTGGCGCATATCGTCGCCGTCGAGATGGGCGTCAACCTGCGCCAAACCTCCGGGCCGGTGCTGGAGCGACCCGGCGACATCGCCGCGCTGCTGACCAACCTGGAGCCGCACGACGTGCTGTTCATCGACGAAATCCACCGCTTGAGCCCGGTGGTGGAGGAAGTGCTGTACCCGGCGATGGAGGATTATCAGATCGACATCATGATCGGCGAGGGGCCGGCAGCGCGCTCGATCAAACTGGACCTGCCGCCGTTCACCCTGGTCGGCGCCACCACCCGCGCCGGCTTGCTAACCTCGCCGTTGCGAGACCGCTTCGGCATCGTCCACCGACTGGAGTTTTACACGCCGGAGGAACTGACCGAGATCGTGGCTCGCTCGGCGCGCATTCTCGGGATCGAGACCGATTATCCCGAGGGCGCGGTGGAGATCGGCCGGCGCTCGCGCGGCACGCCCCGCATCGCCAACCGGCTGTTGCGGCGGGTGCGCGATTTCGCCCAGGTGAAAGCGGACGGGCGGATCACCGTCGAGGTGGCACAGCGGGCACTCGATCTACTGAAAGTGGACGAGCACGGTTTCGACGAGTTGGACCGGCGGTTGTTATGGCTGATGATCGACAAATTCGGCGGCGGGCCGGTGGGGCTGGACACACTGGCGGCCGCGCTGGGCGAGGAGCGCGGCACCATCGAAGAGGTATTGGAGCCGTATCTGATCCAGCAGGGTTTTCTGATGCGCACGCCGCGTGGCCGACTGGCGACCGCGCACGCATACCGCCATTTCGGTTTGGCCACCGGCCCGGCGGGCAGCGATCTGTTCGGCGCCGGGCCTTAGCCGGTCAGGGCTTGGCTGGAGTTGGAGGAGTTTCGGGTACTGCGGCTTCGCCGCCATTCGGGGCTGCCGGTTCGGCGGCCGGCGGCAGTTTTTCCACGGCGATGTCGTACTCGTCCACACTGAGGGTACCGTCGGCGTCGGCGTCGGCGGTGTCGAAGTCCAGCCCCTCGACGCTGGCGGCTTCATCGGCGCTGATCAAGCCGTCGCCATCGGTGTCGACCTCTTCGAAAGTCAGCGGAGCCGCCGCGAAAACAGGCAGGGCAGCCAACAGCAAGACCGCTACAATAAGGGCGCGCATGATGAGAGATCTCCACGGACTCGCGCTGCTTCGGATGGAGCAGCGGCGTTATTTGGATGGGCGAAATCAATTTTAGTGGAAACGGAAAATGTTTGTCTGGCCGGTGCGGGTTTACTATGAGGACACCGATAGCGGCGGCGTGGTGTATTACGCCAACTATCTGAAGTTTATGGAGCGCGCCCGCACCGAATGGTTGCGTGCCCATGGTTTTGAGCAGGACGCGCTGCTGCGCGACCGGCAGGTGTTATTCGCGGTGCGGACGCTGAGCGTGGACTATCATCGGCCGGCCCGGTTCAACGATCTGCTGGAAGTGATCAGCCGGATCGCAGACACAGGCGGTGCCAGCCTCACCTTCGCCCAAAATATCCGCCGGGCGGGTTCCACCGAAGTATTGTGCGGCGCGCGCGTCAAGGTCGCGTGTATCGATGCGGAGAATTTCCGGGCACGCCGCTTGCCCCGGCAGTTGATAAGGGAGATTGTAGGTGACCCATGATTTGTCGTTCTGGAGCCTGATCGCCAACGCCAGCCTGATCGTGCAACTGGTCCTGCTGGGACTGATGCTGATTTCGCTGAGTTCATGGTGGGTGATCGGTAAGAAGGGCATAGTGCTGACTTCCGCGCGACGGGCGGCGGACCGGTTTGAGGATGATTTCTGGTCGGGGATCGATCTGGCCTCGCTGTACGCGCGCATCAACCGCCAGAAGGAAATCGTTTGGGGGATGGAAGCGATTTTCCTGGCGGGTTTTCAGGAGTTCCTGCGCTTGCGCGCCCAGCCGACCATGGACCCGGAGTCGGTGGTCAGCGGCGCGCAACGAGCGATGCGGGCGGCCGGCTCGCGCGAACTGGACGATCTGGAGGTCTATCTGTCGCTGCTGGCGACGACGGGTTCCACCAGCCCGTATATCGGCCTGTTCGGTACGGTCTGGGGCATCATGAACGCGTTCCGGGCACTGGGGCTGGTGCAGCAGGCCACGCTGGCGCAGGTAGCGCCGGGTATCGCCGAGGCGCTGGTCGCGACCGCGATGGGTCTGTTTGCGGCTATCCCTGCGGTTATTTTCTACAACCGCTACGCGCATGAAGTCGACCGGCTGGCCAACCGCTACGAGACCTTTATGGAAGAATTTTCCAACATCCTGCAACGGCAGTCCTACCATCTGCGCAAAAGCTATGTCGAGGCCACCCGCGCCCCGGTCGCCCAAGGTTGATACATCATGGCACGACGAAGCTCGCATGGCCGCCTGAAAGCGGAAATCAACATTGTTCCCTACATCGACGTGATGTTGGTGTTGCTGGTCATTTTCATGGTCACCGCACCGCTGCTCAATCAGGGAGTGGAAGTGGATTTGCCCAAGGCGCCGGCGGAACCGTTGAACGACCGCGACCAGGCGTCCGAAGTGGTGGTGCTATCGGTGCAGAAGGACGGCGCCTGCTATCTGGGGATCGGCGTGGAGAAGGCGCAACCGGTAGCTTGCGACACCTTGGAGCCGCAGCGTCAAGGTGTTGTGGATCTGATGGCGCACAAACCGCAACCGCCGGTGCTGGTGCGCGCCGACCGGGAAGTCAAATACGACCAGGTCATCCAGGGCATGACCGCGCTGCGCAGCGCCGGCGCAGTCAAGGTCGGCTTGTCCACGGCGCCTCCGGATGGACCGGCGAGCCAGCGGTAACCACGGTTGATGCAACTCGGACGTGGGGAAAAATACCAGGATCTCGTGGCGACGGCGGTCACTGTTGCCGTCCATGTTTTTGTTGGCCTATTTTTACTGCTGAACCTGAATATCGCGGATACGCCGCAGTCCGAGCAGGCTGAGATCGAAGCGATTCCGGCCGAGATGGTGGACGAAGTCGCGATCCGCGAAGAACAGGAGCGCCTAGCGCAGGAAGAGCGCCGACAGCAACGCGCGGAAGCCGAGCGACAGGCCGAACTAACGCGAGCGGCTCGGGAAGCCGAAGAGCGACGACAGGCGGAACTTCGCCGACAGCGCGAGGAAGACAGGCGCGAGGCTGAAGAACGGCGTCAGGAAGAAGAGGCCAGACACAAAGCCGAAGAGCAACGCCAAGAGGCGGCCGAGGCGAAACGCAAAGCAGCCGAGGCCGCTAAACAGCAAGCAGAGGAGCAACGTCAAGCGGCTCGGGAAGCCAAGCAGCAGGCGGCGGCCGAGGCCAAGCGTCAAGCAGCCCTGGAAGCCAAGCGGCAGGCAGCTCGGGAAGCCAAACGTCAAGCGGCTGAGGAAGCCAAGCGGCAGGCAGCTCGGGAAGCCAAGCGTCAAGCAGCCCTGGAAG
>JBATDL010000405.1:0-1950 GCA_049663445.1 Candidatus Competibacter sp. | reverse complement strand
GTCCAGCGCATCGTCGCGGGCGGTCTCGGCCTGCCGGCGCAGGGCGCGGATACTGGCGACGCTGTCCTGGGCGCGCAGCCAGGCCATGAAGTGCTCGACCTGAGTATCGATGATCTCCTCGGCCTGCCGGGCGGCGGCCTGGCGCGAGCGCAGGTTGTCCTGAATGATATCCTTGAGGTCGTCCACCGTGTACAGATACACATCGTCCAATTCGGCGACCACCGGATCGATGTCGCGCGGCACGGCCAAATCTACCATAAACATCGGCCGGTGACGGCGCTGTTTCAGGCACTGCCGGACCAACGCCGCCCCCAACAACGGATCGGGGCTGGCGGTGGACGTAATGACGATATCGGCCTCGCCCAAATGGGTGGGAATTTCGTCCAGGGCGATGGCGTAACCGGCGAAGGAGGCCGCCAGCGCGTGGGCCCGCTCCAGGGTGCGGTTGGCTACGATCAGCCGCCCGACCCCGCTCTCGTGCAGGTGGCGGGCGACCAGTTCGATGGTATCGCCGGCGCCGACCAGCAAGGCAGTGCAACGAGGCAGGTCGGCGAAAATCTGCCGGGCCAGGCCGACCGCCGCGAACGCCACCGATACCGGACTGGCGCCGATGCGGGTATCGGTGCGCACCTGCTTGGCGACCGCGAAAGTATGCTGGAACAACCGCTCCAACCGGGCGCCGAGCGCACCGGCGCCGTTGGCGACCTGATAGGCGGCCTTGACCTGACCGAGGATCTGCGGCTCCCCCAGCACCAGCGAATCCAGCCCGGAGGCAACCCGCAGAATGTGGCGTACCGCCCGTTGGTTGGTGTACCGGTACAGATAAGGCTGCAAATCGACCGTGCGCAACTTATGATAATCGCCCAGCCATTCCACCACCTGGCGACCGTTCTCGTCCTTGAGGCCGCAGTAAACCTCGGTGCGGTTGCAGGTCGATAGAATCGCCGCTTCGCGGGCGCCACCGCAATCGAGCAGATCCCGCAGGGCCGATTGCAGCCGCTCGGGCGCGAACGCGATCCGTTCGCGCACACCGACGGGAGCGGTTTGATGGTTGAGACCGAGGGCCAACAGTGGCATGGATGCATTTGATCGGGCTGAAAAACGGTGGGATTCTGCGGGATACAATAGGCGAATGACAAGGTCATAGTTCTTTGATGGATTATCATACGAACGGTTGCCCTCCCTTTTCACGCACCGGCGCGCCGTCGCCTGGAAGCTGGCGCTCCCGTCTTGCACCAACCCCGTTTCGGGCGGTTCTTCGACCGCTGAAACCGAGTGATAGATATACCCGGTGATGAACAGATTGCTTTTGAAAGTCTTAGGCTTGAGCGTCCTGCTGTTGGGCGGCTGCGCGACAGTGGTGGACGCGCAGGCTCCCGCCACTCCGGAGTACTCGATCCGACCAGCGCTGCAACCCAGCCCGCGCGCTGAATTGATGTATCAGGTGCTGCTGGCGGAACTGGCGGGCAAGCGCGACCGCCTCGACGTGGCGCTGACCCACTACCGTCAGGCTGCGGTCGCCAGTAACGACCCCCGGATAGCCGAACGGGCGGCGATGCTGGCGCTGATCATGAAGGACAACGCCAACGCCCTGGATCTGGCCCGGCGCTGGCAGGCGCTCGACCCGGCCAGCGAACCAGCCCAGCAGGCACTGGCGCTGGCGCTGTTGCGCAACGGGCGGGAGGACGAGGCCATAGCCCCACTGGACGCGATCCGCAAGGCCGCCCGAGCCAAGGACAAGCAGCAGGGTTTCGCCACCGTGGCCTCGCTGCTGAGCCAAGTGGACGACAAGCAGGTGGCGCTGCGGGTAATGCGGCAGTTCCGCGACCGCTACCCACGCGAAGCCTTCGCCCAATACTACCACGCGATGCTGGCGGCGGCGGCCGGCGAGCGGGAGCAGGCGCTGGTCAGCCTGAAGGAGGCACTGGATCGCAACCCCAAGCTGGTTTC
>JBATDL010000404.1:0-5837 GCA_049663445.1 Candidatus Competibacter sp. | reverse complement strand
GCCCGACCCTGCGCTGCGCCAGCGCGCCAGCAAGCGCTGTCGCAACGCCCGGCTGCGGGCCAGCGGTTTCCGGTTTCGCTATCCGAGCTACCGGGACGGCTATGCCGCCCTGCTGCGCATGGTGGAGGCCCGCCCGCCCGATCAGAATGTCGCGTCGGCGAAATCGTAGCTCATCTCGCGGTCGGGGCGCTGCAGGAAAAAGCCCTGAATCAGATCGACGCCCAGCGACCACAGGATCGGCATGGTTTTCACATCTTCCACCCCGCCGACCACGGTGGCTGCCCCCAGCGCTTCCAACTCCTCTACCAATGCCCGAAGCTGCGCCTGTTTCTTGGTGTCCTTGGCCAAGCCGTTGACAAAATGCATGTCCAGCTTAACGTAGTCGGCACCCAGGTTCTTGAGCAGCCCCAGCGAATCCGTTCCTCGGCCAAAGCGGTCCAGGCAAAACCCGCAACCCAGCAACTTGATGCCGCCCAGAAAACCGAACATGTCGCGCAGGCTGCGCTCGGCGGTCGATTCGGCCACCGCGAAAACGAGGCGTTGCGCCTCGACTCCAGTCTGTTCCAGCCGCTCCCGCAACCAGCCACTGAGCGTCCGATCCTGCATCGTGATGGGCAGGACTTTGATGAACAACACGGTCGTTTGCTGCCGATGTTGCAGCATTTCCAGGGCGTGATCGATGATCCAGCGATCCAGCGCTTGACCTATTTTATGGTTATATACCACGCCGAACACGCTTCCCGGTACCACTTCCTGCCCCTCGCTGTCGCGCAGGCGCAGTAGCACTTCGTAGCGTTCGTTGGTGTCGCCGCGCATGCTGATGATCGGTTGGAATAGCAGCCAGAGCCGTTCGTGCTCGATGATTTCCTCGATCTGCTGGAGCATCCGCATCCGCGACGAAGCTTCGTGATCGTGCTTGGCCATGCTGGGGTCCTGCTGCACGTACAGGCGTTCGCCCTTGGTCTCCCGCGCCAGACCGCAGGCCGAATCGGCGCGCTGGATCAGCATCAGATGGTCTAGACTGCGGTCGGTGGCCATTGCCACGCCGATGCTGGTTCGTAGCAATAGGGCGTGCTCGCCGACCTTGTAGAATCCGGTTTCCAGCGCGTCGCGGATGCGTCGGACCAGGTTAAGCAGCGGCTCGCCGAGCAGGTTGGGAACCAGTACCGCCAGAATGGCGTCACTGAATCTCGCCGCCTGCTGTTCGTGGGTCAGCAGTTGCCGCAAGCGGCTGGCCGCCTGCCCCACCACTTCGTCGGCGGTTGCCACCCCAGCGGAATCGCGGATGGAGCGCAGGTTGTCCATCATCACGAATAGCAACGCCAGCGATTGCGTCCGCAGGCCCAGGGTCTCGGTCGCCCGCTCCAGCAGAGTCAGGAACCGCTGGCGGTTGAACAGGCCACTGACCGCATCGTTATCGGTCAACAGGTTTAGCTTGACGCGGGTGGCCCGTGCTCGGTGCAATCGCTGCTTGACTTCCCAACACAGATAACTGAGCGGTACCGGCTTGGCCAACAGGCTGGCGCCCGGGGCATCCAGATTCATCAGGTAATGGGCCGTGTCCGCCGGAAAGCACAGCAGGATCATCGGCAAAATGTCGAATTCCCGGTGTTGAGCGATCACCTGCGCCAGTTCGGATCCGCTGGTTTCCTTGATATCCAAATCGATCAGTAAAAGATCTGGCCGGAAATGGTGTATTTCCTGCAAGACTTGCAATGGCTGGATCACAACCCGTGGCGTGATGCCCTGTTCCTCAAGTGCACCCGCCATCTCCCAGGCTTCGGCTGGCCGGTCGTTGACGATCAAAACCCGGTAGTAGCCCTGCGCGGTCTGAGGCAGCAACAGTTCCCGTAGCACCCCGAGAACCTCATCGCTGTCGTAAGGTTTGTTGAAATACGCGGCGCTGCCGGCCCGGACCGCATCCAGGCGGGCGGCCATGTCGTTGCGCTCGGCCAGAAACAAAATCGGCATCCGCAGCCGGATCTGGCCGCGCAGCGTCGCGATCAGCTTGACCACCGCCTCCGGTCCTTCGGGAAAATCCACATCCACGATGACAGCGCCGGGTATCCGTTCCTGCAAGCGCTGTTCGGCCTCGGCCAGACTGGTTATTTTCCGTACCCGGTAAGTGGAATCCTCAAGCTTGGCCACTAAATGCGGGTTTTCATCCGGTGCGATGACGAAGATTTCCGGTTGTGGCGCCAGCAGAGGGCGGGTGCGCGGGTCCTCGCCCGCTCCGGGGGCATTTTCCGCCGCTAGCAGGTAACGCAGGGCGTCGAGCAATGCCCTCAGCCGCTGTCGCTCGGCCTCGTGGAGAGGAGTGCCAGCACTGGCGCAAATTTTGACATGGTGCTCCAGTTGCGCAGCCAGGTTGATCAGGCGATCACCCCCGCTGGCCTGCGCGCTCTGCAACATTTCCTGCGCCAAGCGTGCCAGCATTGCGAACGACTTGGGGTTCCACTTGACGTAGTACAGCTTTTGCCACAAATCTTCGGTCAGCTTCAGGTGATTGACCAACTTGAGGCGCTGGCTGTCCCGATCTTTAGCCTGATTCATGGCAGAACTCCCTAATTCTAAAAGTGATTCCGAATCGGGTCATCGAAGGTATTTATTCGGGACGCTGGCCTTTCATATCGCGCTGCCGGCAGTCGGTTTTAGCCCGCGCCGCCGGTAGCACGAGCCGTCAATGCTCGACCTGGCTGACATCCCGCACCGCACCACGGGCGGCGCTGGTGGTCATGGCAGCGTAGGCCCGCAACGCGGTGGAGACCGGCCGCTGGCGGCTAGTCGGCTTCCAGGCTGCCGCACCCCGCGCCAGCATCGTTGCTCGCCGCTGCTCCAGTTCCTCGTCGCCGACCGCCAGGTGGATGCGGCGCTTGGGGATGTCGATCTCGATAATATCCCCTTCTTCCACTAAAGCGATCATCCCCCCTTCGGCCGCTTCGGGAGAGACATGGCCGATGGATAGCCCCGAGGTACCGCCGGAGAAGCGGCCGTCGGTGACCAGCGCACAGACCTTGCCCAGGCCCTTGGATTTGAGATAGCTGGTTGGATACAGCATCTCCTGCATGCCGGGGCCACCGCGCGGACCTTCGTAGCGGATCAGTATCACATCGCCCGCCTGGATCGATCCGTTCAGAATCGCCGCCACCGCGTCTTCCTGGCTTTCCACCACTCGCGCCGGCCCCTGGAACACCAGGCTGCCTTCGTCCACCCCGGCGGTCTTGACGATACAGCCGTCCTCGGCCAGGTTGCCGTACAGCACTGCCAGGCCACCGTCTTGCGAATAGGCGTTCGCCCGGTTGCGGATGCAGCCGCTTTGCCGGTCCAGGTCCAGGCTGGGCCAGCGGGTGTCCTGGCTGAACGCCTCCTGCGTGGGGATGCCGGCCGGACCGGCGGAGTAGCGCAGCCGCGCCTCGTCCCAGGAGGTTGGCCGGGCGATATCCCAGCGGTCCAGTGCCTCGGCCAGCGTTTCGCCGTGGACGGTGCGCGCGTCGCGATGCAGCAGCCCGGCGCGGTCCAGCTCGCCGAGAATGGCGATCACGCCGCCGGCCCGATGCACATCTTCCATGTGGTATTTCTGGGTGGCGGGCGCGACCTTGCACAGATTCGGCACTTGCCGCGACATCCGGTCGATGTCGCGCATGGTGAACGCCACTCCACCCTCTTGGGCGGCGGCCAGCAGATGCAGTACGGTGTTGGTGGAACCGCCCATGGCGATGTCGAGGCTGATGGCGTTTTCGAAGGCTTCGAAGGTGGCGATGCCGCGTGGTAGCACCGAGGCGTCGCCCTGCTCGTAATAGCGCCGGGTCAACTCGACGATGCGCCGGCCGGCTTCCAGAAACAGCTCCCGGCGGTCGGCGTGGGTGGCCAGCAGCGAACCGTTGCCGGGCAGGCTCAGGCCCAGCGCCTCGGTCAGGCAGTTCATGGAGTTGGCGGTGAACATGCCGGAACAGGAACCACAGGTCGGACAGGCCGATCGTTCGATCTGGGTGACGTCTTCGTCGCTCACCCGATCATCGGCGGCGGTAACCATGGCGTCCACCAGATCCAGTTTCACATCCTGGTCGGCCAAGCGGGTCTTGCCGGCTTCCATCGGCCCGCCGGAGACGAAAATGGCCGGGATGTTGAGCCGCAGCGCCGCCATCAGCATGCCGGGCGTGATCTTGTCGCAGTTGGAGATGCACACCAGCGCGTCGGCGCAGTGGGCGTTGGCCATGTATTCCACCGAATCGGCGATCAGCTCGCGCGAGGGCAGCGAGTACAACATCCCACCGTGGCCCATAGCGATGCCGTCATCGACCGCGATGGTATTGAATTCCTTGGCGATGCCGCCGGCCCGTTCGATCTCGCGCGCCACCAGTTGCCCCAGATCCTTGAGATGGACGTGGCCAGGCACGAACTGAGTGAAGGAGTTGGCAATCGCGATGATCGGCTTGCCGAAGTCGCCGTCCTTGACGCCGGTGGCCCGCCACAGGGCGCGGGCACCCGCCATGTTGCGGCCGTGGGTGGTGGTGCGGGAACGATAGTCGGGCATGAGGGAACTCCACAAGGCTGGAAACGGGGTCGGAACCATCAGGAAAGACCGCCGAGTGTTTGGAAAATTCTACGTCAATTTCCAATCATTGTGACATCCGATTGGCCGGCGGCGGTCCGCGACCCACATCGGCTTCGCTGCTCGATGACCGGCAACCCCGGTTCATCGATCAGGTGGTGTCAACCGGCACCCGGCGCGACGCCGTCGGGTCCGACGCTCCCGGTTATCATCAGTTCGTCCAGTGCCGCCACCAGCGTCGGCGCCGGCCGGTCGTGGAATACGCCGCAATCGGCTCCCAAAGCCGGGTCCATGCCGCGCAGGAACAGGTAGAACACCCCGCCGAAATGCCGCTCGTAGTCGTAGTCCGGTAGCCGCAACCGCAAATAGCGGTGCAGCGCCACGGTGTAGATCAGATATTGCAGCGGATAGGCTTCGCGGGCCATGGCCTCGTCCAGGCGCTCGCGCCGGTAGGCCGCCGGTTCCGCCCCGAGCCAGTTGGACTTGTAATCCACCAGCCAGAACTGTCCGTCGGCCTCGAATACCAGATCGATGAAGCCCTTCATGTAGCCACGCAGGGGGTTGAACTCCAGGGTTTCGATCATCTCCCGGAACGGGCCGTCGGCGTAGCCATGCCGCTCCAGCACCCGCCGCAAGACATCGGCGCGCAGCCTGGCGAGCGGGTAGGTGAATTCCAGTTCGTTCAAGCGCCGGTCCGGCGTCACGCTCGCCAGCCGCAGCCCGGAGGGATTCAAGGGCGTCGCCAGCACCTGCCGCGTCAGATCCGCCACCACCGGCGTCCATTCCGTCGCATCCAGCCCATGGCTTTCCAGCGTTCGGTCAACCAACGCTTCCAGTCGCTCGTCTTCGCTCTGGGTGAAATCCAGCCGCTCGAACAGGGTGTGCAGGCAGACGCCGGCCCGGGCGCCACGCGGAAATTCGAAGATGCCTTTGATGGGTGCGGTGGTGGCGGTTTCCAGCGCTGCTTCGGGAATCGTGGCGGTCATATCGTAGTCGGGCGCTTCGACCGAATGGCCGGCGGTCAGCGCGGTAAAGCTGCCGATCCGCCAGAACTCCGACAGCGATCCGGCAAACGCGCGCGCTTGCAACGCCGGTTCCGCGACGGCCGGCGGCTGATAGCGCTGGCCTGATTCCGTCGGCAGCGGCGCGATGGCAACCGTCTCGCCCGCTGCGGCGAATACGGTTTGCAAATCGCCGCGCAGCGCCGGCGCTGTCAGGTCTTTAAAGCGCTGTCGGGTCACCTCCAGCCGGTCCTGGGACGGTCCGATCACCGGCGGGTGGTGCA
>JBATDL010000403.1:0-12451 GCA_049663445.1 Candidatus Competibacter sp. | reverse complement strand
GCATGGTGCTGCTGATCTACGGCGTGTTGCTGTTGGTCGGCGTTGCCGCCGGCGGTCGTGATCCCTGGCAACCGCTGCGCGGGGTCGGGTTTGTCGCTCAGTCGGCCAGCGCGGCGCAAGGCCCGCTGTTCCGCCCGGTCAAGACCGTGGCCGATGTCGACCAGGTGCTGCTCCAGGCAGCCGGGCGGCCAGTGCTGCTGGATTTCTACGCTGACTGGTGCGTGAGTTGCAAGGAATTGGAGCGCGAAACCTTCGCCGATCCCACGGTGCGGGCAGTGCTGGCGGGGATGGTGGCGCTGCGAGCCGACATCACCGACAACGACGTCGCCGATCAGGCTCTGATGGAAAAATTTGGCATTATCGGTCCGCCAGCCATCGTGTTTTTCGGCCCGGATGGGCGGGAACGCCGCGAATACCGGGTGGTGGGATTTCTGAGTGCCGAAGCGTTCAACGCGCACCTGCGGGCGCTGCTGGACGCACGGGGTTGACACGAATCCCTGGAACCTGTCCGCCCGCGCTACCCTATCAGTGATAAAACAAGGGTATTTCCGGCTAGACAACCGATTGACCTTCACGCAGAATCGCGCCCTTTATAAGGACCTTGCCTGAATCATGGCAAAACTGCTGTTACTCAACGGGCCGAACCTGAACCTGCTCGGCACCCGCGAACCGGGAATTTACGGTGCCGATACCCTGACCGATATTGAGCAGCGTTGTGTGGCGCTGGCCTTGGAACTGGGACCGCACGACTTGGCCTGCTTCCAAAGCAACGCCGAACATGCCCTGATCGAGCGCATCCACGCTGCCCGTCTGGAAAGCGTTGCCTTCATCGTCATCAACCCCGCCGCCTTCACCCACACCAGCGTGGCGCTGCGTGACGCCCTGCTCGGTGTCGGCATCCCGTTCGTCGAGGTGCATCTGTCCAACGTGTTCGCCCGCGAGCCGTTCCGCCACCATTCCTACCTGTCCGACATCGCCGTCGGGGTCATCAGCGGATTGGGCCCACAGGGCTACGAACTGGCGCTGCGCGCCGCCGATCGTCACCTCGCCACGCCACGCCGGTAGCCCGCCATGCCCACGGACATCCGCAAGATCAAGAAACTCATCGAGCTGCTCGAAACCTCGAGCATCGCCGAAATCGAAATCAAGGAAGGCGAGGATTCGGTACGGATCAGCCGCCATGCGCACGGCGGCGCGCCGCTGGTGATGCCGCCGATCTGGGCCGGGCACGGTTACGGTTACGGTCCCCAGGCCGGACCAATGCCCGCCGCCGCGCCAACCCCCGTGCCGCCCGCCGCCGAAGCGGAAACGCCCCATGGCCATGTGCTGCGCTCGCCGATGGTCGGCACCTTCTACCGCTCGGCCGCGCCCGGCTCCAAACCGTTCGTCGAAATCGGCCAGCGTGTCGACGCCGGCGACCCGGTTTGCATCATCGAGGCGATGAAGATGTTCAACCAGATCGAGGCCGACCACACCGGCGCCATCACTCGCATCCTGGTCGAGAACGGCCAGCCGGTCGAATACGACCAGCCGCTGCTGGTCATCGAATAACCCCCGCCATGCTTGAAAAAATCGTCATCGCCAACCGTGGGGAGATCGCCCTGCGCATCCTGCGTGCCTGCCGGGAGCTGGGCATCCGCACCGTGGCCGCGCATTCCACCGTGGACCGCGACCTCAAGCACGTCCGGCTGGCTGACGAAACCGTTTGCATCGGCCCACCGCCCGCCGCCGAGAGTTACCTGAACATGCCGGCGATCATCAGCGCTGCTGAGGTTACCGATGCGGTGGCGATTCACCCCGGTTATGGTTTTCTGTCCGAAAACGCCGATTTCGCCGAGCGGGTCGAACAAAGCGGGTTTATCTTCATCGGTCCCAAGCCGGAAACCATCCGCTTGATGGGCGACAAGGTCTCGGCCATCCGGGCGATGAAAGAGGCCGGCGTGCCCTGCGTACCCGGTTCGGACGGGTCGCTGGGCGACGACCAGCCGGAGATCCTGCGGATCGCCCGCGATATCGGTTACCCCATCATCATCAAGGCGTCCGGCGGTGGCGGCGGGCGCGGCATGCGGGTGGTCCACAGCGAGGCTGCGCTGCTCACCACCCTGGATTTGACCCGTAGCGAGGCGAACGCGGCGTTCGGCAATCCGACGGTGTACATGGAAAAGTATCTGGATCATCCCCGCCATATCGAGATCCAGGTGCTGGCCGATACCCACGGCCACGCCATTCATCTGGGTGAGCGCGACTGCTCCATGCAGCGTCGCCACCAGAAAGTCATCGAGGAAGCCCCCGCGCCCGGCATCACTCCGACGCAGCGCCGCCGGATCGGGCGCGTCTGCGTGGACGCCTGCCAGCGCATCGACTACCGCGGCGCTGGCACTTTCGAGTTTCTCTACCAGGATGGCGAATTCTACTTTATCGAGATGAACACTCGCGTCCAGGTCGAGCACCCGATCACCGAATTGATCACTGGGGTGGATATCGTCAAGGAACAGTTGCGCATCGCCGCCGGCGTGCCGCTCGGTTACCGCCAGGACGATATCCACGTCCGGGGACATGCTTTGGAATGCCGGCTCAACGCCGAGGATCCGGATACCTTCGCCCCGTCGCCGGGCACCATCACCCAGTATCACGCGCCGGGCGGGCCGGGCATCCGGGTGGATTCGCATATTTACAATGGCTACCGGGTGCCACCCAACTACGACTCCATGATCGGCAAGCTGATCGCCCACGGCGAAACCCGCGAAGCCGCCATCGCCCGCATGCGCGGGGCGCTGGCCGAATTGGTGGTGGACGGCATCAAAACCAATGCGCCTCTGCATCGGCGTATCCTCGGCGATGCCCGCTTTCTGGACGGCGGCACCGACATTCACTATCTGGAAAAACATCTGCTCGACGCTCGCTGACGGCGATGACCCCGGTAGGTCGTTGGCGGTCCGGCGGCGGATACGCTAGGCTGTTCACTATCTCCGCCGACCGGACAAAGACATCCATCCCATGAGCGACGCTGCGATCGCCCCCTGGCTACAACTGACCCTGGAAGCCATCGACCACGGTCCCGAACAACTGGAAGACGCCCTGCTACAGTCTGGTGCGCTGGCAGTCACGCTGGAGGATGCCGGCGATCAGCCGGTGCTGGAGCCGGCGCCCGGCGAAACCCCGCTGTGGACCCATACCCGCGTCACCGGGTTGTTCGACGCCCAGACCGATATCGAAGTGATCAAGGGGCAGTTGCGGCGGTTCCTGCATGCACCCATCCTGCCGGAATGCCGGCTCACCGAATTGGAAGAGCGCGATTGGGTGCGGGCCTGGATGGAGAATTTTCACCCCATGCGCTTCGGCCGACGGCTGTGGATCTGTCCGACCGCGCAAACGCCGCCTGATCCTGCCGGCGTCAACATCCGTCTGGACCCGGGGCTGGCTTTCGGCACCGGCACCCACCCGACCACGGCACTGTGCCTGGAGTGGCTGGACGGCGCGGACCTGAACGGCCGGACCGTGTTGGACTACGGCTGCGGGTCGGGGATTCTGGCGGTGGCCGCCGCCAAATTGGGGGCGCGCAAAATCTGGGCAGTAGACATCGATCCGCAGGCGTTGCTGGCCAGTGACGACAATGCCGATCAGAACGACGTCGAGGATCACATCGAACTGGCCTTGCCCGCCGAACTGCCGGCCGGGCTGAATGTGGATATTGTGCTGGCCAATATTCTGGCCGGCGTACTGGTGCGGTTGGCGTCGGAATTCGGCCGGCGGGTCCGACCCGGTGGCCGGCTGGTGCTGTCCGGCATTCTCGAACCGCATGCCGAGGCGGTGCGGGCCGCCTTCAGCGCCGATTTCAGCTTTGAGCCTTCCAAACAGCGGGAAGACTGGTTGTTGCTCGAAGGCGTGCGCCGGCCGGACTGAACGGTTCCCCGTCGCGCCTCGCCTTCGCATCGGAATAGCAAGATCGGCGCGGGCCAGGGTCGAATCCACGGTGCCGTGGCCGGAATGGGCGGAAACGTCTTGCCATAAAATCCGGTAACTGCCCAGGGGCACTGGGCTTGAAGCACTGGATTTATCCTGGTGTCCGCCAACTGCTGAAATGCCGGCATCTCTGCGAGGATTTATGCCGGATACAATTCCGGCAATGCGTGCCCTTTCGGTCCACTCTTCATTCGCTCTGTCTTTGCGTTCAACACACTTGCAATTTCCCGATAAAACGCCTCGCCCTTCCAAGAACGCCCACCATCTTGATACAAGCAGCGATCGAACGCTTCCAGCGCATGACAGGCGTCCTGATGGTCGATCTGTTTGGCGATGCCCAACACCGATCGCGGCGGATGTTTCGGCCATTGTATTTTTGCCCAGTGTAAAAGAGCTTTTTTCGTCCGCTCCACGTCATTGGCCTGGCAAGCCTGTTTCAATGCGCGCAGTGCTTCTCGTTGTGATTGGATGCTAATGTCGCGTTCGTCTGCCGACGACGCGACGGTTCGCGCCTGACTACGCGCCCGCCACCAGAGCAGCAACGTCGCGATCCAAGCGACCAGCAGCGCCAGCGCGATCCAAGACCAATAGGAAGCGCCGGGCAATGCGCCGCTCGATAGCCGTTGCGGCAACGGTTCCTTGGAGACCGACGATGGTGATTTTTGAGGCGTGGGCTTGGCATCCGCGCTTGGCTCCACGGGGATGGCAGGCGTTTTCGACGCTTGCGGCGCTGGAACCGATTGCGCTGGAGTCGATGGGGTCGGCGCACCGGTGACGGTGATCTTACGGGCGGGGACGATGGCTTCGCGTGGCGCATCGGCTTGGGTATCCCACCAGGGAATGCGAATCTCCGGCAACTGAAACGTACCGGGGCGCGTGGGGACGAGGGCGATCTTCTGTTCGCGCTGTCCCACCACGACGCCGGTATTGGCTTGGGTATCAGTCGCTGAGCGATCTGGATAGAGTTTCAAATCCGCTGATGACGGCGACGGCAACTCTGGAAGCTGAGCACCGGTCAATCCCTGGGCCTTCAGGCTCAAGGTGCGGGTGACCGGTTCGCCCACCCGAAAAGTCGGTGGATCGGGCGACCAGGACTCGGTGACCGTCAGATTTTGCGCTGGCAACCAGGCCCCCGTACCGGATTTTGGTGGACGCGGCTTCACCGTGATCTGGAACGGCTGACCACGAACTTGTACCGGGCGGACGGTTTGGAACAGGGAGTTGAACGGGTCTGGACCGAGAAAACCGCCTTGCCCGAGGAAATGATTGTTGGCCGATTGCTGGCGGGTGTCCGGCACCTGAGCAGTGAAAATCGGCGATTCGATGCTGAGTGCGCCACTGCTCTGCGGGAAGATGGCGTATTGCCGTTCGATGACTCCATAGCGCCGATCACCACGCTGAGTCGTGTATTGCCGATCATCACCCAAACGTTCGATGAGTGCATCCGCCGCCTTGGGGTCGCTAAGCTGAGGGCCATGTGGCGTCACCGCATAATAAATCCGCAACACATAAGTCAATTGTTGCTGCACATAGGCTGTATCCGGTTTGATTTCCGACTCGATGAAGATGTCGGAGGTCGCACCGGTCGAGGAAGCCGTACCCGCTTCGGTAACCTTGATCACGATCGGTTGCGTTTGTTGATCGCCCACCGTCAACGCTGGAATGGTGAGCGATCCAGTTTTTTGCGGCGCCAGCGTCACGGTCCAGCGGGTCTTGGCATCGATCGTGCCGTTGATCATGTTGAACTGGTCGCTCTTGGCCGTACCCAGAACCTGGAAATCTTGCGACAGCGGCGACAGATCAGGGTCACTGCTGGGACCGGATCCGGATACTTCGATGACCAAGCGCAAGGTTTCGTTTTCGGCGACCGTATCGCGATCCACGGAGGCATTGACGTCCTGCGCCAAGGCCGGAAAAGCCCACAAACCCTGGACCAAACCCAGCAACAGGATACAAATCCAGCGCTTCATCATCATTCTCCTCTCTGCGCGGCCTGTTGTTGGCGACGTAGATGTTCCAGCAAGAATTTTCGCCGCAATAAGCCAGCCGGATCGTCCGGTATGCGCCGCAGCCACTGATCCATGGCTTGCTGGTCCTCCGATTGCTCTGGCGATTCCGTGGCGCGGGCGGCAGCGGCTTGTCGATCGGCATCCTCTGAGGTTTCCGCCTCGGTCTGGGTGGTCGCCGCTGAGTCTTTCTGCGGATTAGCATCGGTTTCCGCCGGTTTCGACCGGGCGGCGGATCGCTCCGAGGGATTGTCGTCCGCTTTCGATGGTTTCGATCGCGCAGTGGACGGTGTGGAATTTGATGGCTTTTCCTGTGGTCTGGACTGATTTTGGTTTGAATGTTCCGATTCGGGCTGGGATTGATGGGCGTTGGCCTGGTTCTCCGATGAGCTGCCGTTTGCGGATTTTCCACTCTCGGGCTGTTTCTGCTGACCCATCTGCTGCTTATTGTTCTGAGATTCCGGATTGTTTTTCTTATCGGCCGACGCTGATTGGGGCGAATCGGCGGATGAGTTTTTCGAGCTTTGCCGGTCCTGCTCACCATTCTGGCCTTGCTGATTCTTCTGCGAGTCATTCTTCGATTGCTGCTGTTGCTGTTGCTGTTGCTTGAGCAATTTTTCCACCACGGCTTTGTTGTTACGTGCGTCAGCGTTGGTCGGGTCTTTTTTCAATGCCTGAGCGTAGGCCGCGATCGCCTCTTGTAGTTGTCCCAGATGGGTCAAGGCATTGCCACGGTTGTAAAGGGCATCGGTACCGTCCGACTGGCTGAAATTTTCCAGGGCCTTTTCATAATCGCCGGCTTGATAGCGCGCTGCGCCCTTCCAAGCGGGATCTTGAAACAGTTCAGCCGCCTTTTTTTCTTCACCCGCCTGCAAGGCTTGGGCTCCCCGCTGATCGGGACGCGCCCATAAATCCTGCCAACTGAAGGCTGCGGCCGGATCCGGTAGTATCAACACCCCGAGCACCACCACGGCCAGCCACCCGCGCCGGAAGGCAAGGGCCGCCAACGGCAACAGGATCAGCACCAGCCACGGCCCTTCTTCCCGCCAGCGATCCATTGATCTTTGATGGGATGATTCGGCTCGAACTTCGCGAGGTCGGGCCATCGTGTCGGCCGACAAGGAATCGATGTCGCGGTCGTCCGCGCTGAGGCGGGCGAAATGTCCGCCACCTTGACGGGCCAGTTCGCTTAAAGCTGCGGAGTCGAGGCGCGGCACGACAATGGCGCCCGTGGAATCTTTCAGGAATCCGCCGTTGGATAGCGTAATCGGCGCGCCTTCCTCGGTACCATCCGCGAGCACCGAGACCCGCCGCCCGTGGGCGCGTAAGGTGGTCACCGCCTCCAAGGTCGCGGCCGGGTCGTCATAGCCATCGGTGACCAAGACGATCTCCCCCTGATTCTGAATGCCGGCTTGACGCAGTAATTCGTCGGCCATCCGCAACGCCGTGTGCGCGTGATCGCCGGAGTCTGGCATGAGATTGGGGCTGAGTGTCGGCACCAGAGCGGCAATGGTTTTGGTGTCGTCGGTCAGGGGCGACACGACGAAGGGTTCACCGGCAAAGACCACCAGCGCCGTTTGCCCTTCTCGATAGCGAGTCAACAGGTCCAATACCTTGAAACGGGCACGGGCGATCCGCGATGGACGAAGATCGGGCGCATTCATGGAAGGCGAAAGGTCGAGAACAATGACACGAGCTGCCTGAGTCCTATAAACCGGCTCGGGCAATTTTTGCCAAACCGGACCGGCCAAGGCGATCACCGCCAAGATCCAAGCGACCGCCAATAACACGAGCGGCCAGCGTTGATAGCGAGCGCGCCGGATCAACAGTTTCTCCAAGAGATGGGGATCGCATTGCTTTTCCCAGGCAGACGCTTTTCTCGCCTGATGCAGCAAGCGCCAGATGATGACAGCCAACGGCAACAACGCCCACAACCACTCCGGGCGTAGCCAATGAAAATCCGACAAGGCATTCATCGACTGACTCCACCTTTGAGTTGACTTTCGTCGTCGCTGACTCGCGCCTTGATCCACCAGGGCAAACGGCGGGCGGCAAGGAAGACTGAAATGACTAAAGCAAGGGCTAATGGCCAGACGAACAGTGATTGATGCGGACGGAAATACTCGGTATCGCGGGTGGTTGGCTCCAAGCGATCCAATTCCTGATAAATGGATTCCAGGGAATCCGTGTCGGTGGCGCGGAAATAGCGACCGCCAGTGATTTCGGCGATGTCTTTCAGCGTCGCCTCATCCAGATCAGCCGAAGGATTGATGATCCGGGAACCGAAAAAGGTGTCTTGGCGCATCGCCTTGGCGCCAAGTCCGATGGTGTAGATGCGTAAACCCTCGGCAGCGGCCAATTTGGCCGCCTGGCGCGGCGCCACTTCGCCGGCGGTATTGGCGCCGTCGGTCAACAGAATCAAGACCCGGTCCTTGGCATCGGCCGCCCGCAGTCTCTTCAACGCTAATCCGATCGCATCACCGATGGCGGTTTCCTTGCCCGCCAGCCCGACCACCGCTTCATTCAGCAAGGTGGCAACGGTATCGCGATCGAAGGTCAAAGGAGTTTGCTGGTAGGCTTGCGAACCGAACAGAATCAGTCCCAAGCGATCACCTTCGCGTCGCTCGATAAAGGTTTTGGCGGCCGCTTTGACCACTTGCAGGCGGGTGGCCGCTTGTCCGTCGAGTATGAAATCTTCCGCAGCCATACTGCCCGAGACATCGACCGCCAACAGCAGATCGCGCCCGCTGACCGGCAAGGCGACCGGTTTGCCCAGCCATTGCGGTTGGGTGGCCGCTAGCACCAGCAGTAGCCACGCCAGCCACGGTGCCATCTTCATCCAGCGGTGTTGCAAGGATTTTCGCTCGCTGGATCCCTCACCCAGCGCCAAAACCTCTTCAAGAAAGGGTACGCGCAGGGCCGGACCTTCATTGGCGGGAGCGGGTGGCAACCAACGTATCACCAACCAGGGCAAGGGCAAGGCTAATAGCGCCCAAGGCCATTCCAAATGAATCATGAGATAGTCGCTCTTGGTTGACCGACGCGCTTGATCCAGGCTTCGGCCACATTCAATAAGTCCTCGATCTCGAACGCTTCGGCGAACCGATACGGGGCTTGGGTCAACGCGCGTCCAGACCCCTCGCTAAACGTGTTGCCGCCGCCAGTTCGATCCAGGAATTGCAGCCACGCGTCGCCGACCAGACCGGCCACCTGGTTTCGGGGAAAGTGAGCCAGCGCCAAGCGGCGCAATAACGCGGAGATTCCTGCCGCAGCGGCGGTTCCATCGCCATCGCGTCGAAAATCGCTTCGAAGCCGCGCCAGTTCGGCGAATGCCGCTCGTCGGGGCGTCTGCCGTCGATGATGGCGCCACCACCACAGCCAGCCAGCGACGACGACCAGTGACAGCACGGCCAGCAGCCACCAACCCGGAGCGGGTGGCCACCAGGAAACCGGTTCCGGGAGATGAATATCTCGCAAATCCGCTAAAGGGTTTGACGCAGGCATGGGATTAGGGGCGAGTCGCGCGGGCGCCGGGGCGCCGATGATGGACGATCAAACCACGACGCAACGTTTCAGGCACCGGCTGGTTGGTGGCCAAGGTCAGGAAATGACCACCGTGACGATGGCACAAGGCGCGAACCGCATCGCGATGGGAAGCGAAGCGGTCACGATACGCGTCGGCCAGGCTTGGATCGCCGGTGTCCAGGACGGCAAAACGTTGACCGTCGCTTAACGGGTAACGACCGGCAGGTGGCGCGGCGGCCTCGATGGGATCGAAGATCAGAATGGAGATTACATCGTTGTGAGCGGCCAGACGAGCGAAGGATTGCGCGGCCTGTTGCGCCAGTCCGCGAAAATCGCTCAGCAAAAAGATCAGACTGCCGGGGCGAACGGTACGAGTCAGCCGCCGCAGAATTTCTACCCATTGGCCGTTCTCCGTCTCCGCGGGCATGAGATCAGTGGGCTGCATGTCGACCAGTGCCTTGAGAAAAGGCAACAAACCCCGTTCCCGCCCGGCAGGTCGCAATTCCCGATGCGGCTTCCCGGCAAACACGATCCCACCAATGCGATCGCCGTTGTCGCAGGCGGCCCAGGCCAACAGAGCGGCGGCTCGGGCCGCCACCACCGATTTGAAGGCAACCCGAGTCCCAAAAGCCATGCTCGGTCCCAGGTCCACCAGGAACAACACCTGCCGTTCGCGCTCTTCCCGAAATAATTTGGTATGCGGCCGACCGGTACGCGCCGTCACCCGCCAATCCATGTTGCGGATGTCGTCACCGGGTTGATAGGCACGTACTTCCTCAAATTCCATGCCGCGACCCCGATACGGCGAGACATACTCCCCCGCCTGATTCGATAGCACTCGGCGCTGAGGAGAAAAACCGAGTCCGGTGGCTTGAGCGCGCAGTCGCAGCAGTTCTTCGATGGAAACGACGAATCCTCGGGTTTCGCTCGGCGATGGCGGAACGGGGGATTGCGAAGATGTCGAACCGTTCGATACGAAACCTTGCTGGATGCGTTTGCGGATTGCTCTTAACATCGGAAATAACCAGAGGCGGAAAGGGAAGCGCGGTCGCTGGCTCGATTTGCGGCGTTGGCGCTTCTCAAGGCACAGGCACGCGATCGAGCAGTTCGGCGATGAATCGCTCGGTATCGATACCATCGGCTTCCGCCTCGAAGGTCAGCAACACGCGGTGGCGCAGCACGTCGGGGGCGATGGCCTGAATATCCTCGGGACTGACGTAATCGCGGCCATGCAGCCAGGCATGGGCGCGGGAGCAGCGGTCCAGCGCGATACTTGCCCGTGGGCTGGCGCCATACCGAACCCAACCGGACAGTTCCGCGCCATAAGGCGCCGGATTGCGGGTCGCCATCACCAAAGCCACGATGTACGACTCAAGAGCCGGCGCCAGGTTCAGCGCCAACACCTCGCGTCGCGCCGCGAACACGCGCTGCTGGGAAATTCGCACCGTTTTTTCGAGGGTGGTGGTCCCGTTTTGTAACGCCTGCTCGCGAACCAGCCGCAGGATGGCGTGCTCGGTTTGCGAATCGGGATAGCCGATACGTACATACAGCAGAAAGCGATCCAGTTGCGCTTCGGGCAGCGGATAGGTGCCTTCCTGCTCGATAGGGTTTTGCGTGGCCATCACCAGGAACAGCTCGGGCAGCGGATAACTGGTGCGACCGACCGTCACCTGGCATTCGGCCATGGCTTCCAGAAGAGCGGATTGTACTTTGGCCGGTGCCCGGTTGATTTCGTCGGCTAGTAGCAGGTTATGAAAGATGGGACCCTGCTGAAACTGAAATGAAGCTTCCTGTGGCCGATAAATCTCGGTACCGGTCAAATCCGCCGGGAGCAGATCCGGCGTGAATTGGACGCGATGAAAATCGCCCTCCAATCCCGCAGCCAAGGTCTTGATAGCCGTCGTCTTAGCCAGACCGGGCGCACCCTCGACCAGTAGATGCCCGTCGGCCAGCAAGGCAATCAACAGCCGCACGTTCAATGCTTCTTGGCCGAGAATGCGCCGATTCAGGTGGTCGAGTAAGCCTCTGATATCCGAGAGAACCGAAGAAGTTGTCGAAGCTTGCGGCGGTGGATCAGTGTTCATGGCGTCCTTCGTGGTTTGAAATATAAAGTACCCACTCGATTCGCAAAATGCCGGCGTTCGATGTGGTTTGGAAACGGCGAGTTCAATTTTTAATCGAGTGGATGCTCTCTTGCTTCAGCTCGAACTCGTGAACCACCCCGGGTTTGGGCCGGATCCCGCTCGCTTTCTCGCTCGAACAGTTTCGCGGTCTGTTCCACCACAGCCGCTTCCGCCACGCCAACGGCAGCGACGGCGTGATCCCGTGTGTGCGGCACACTTCCGTCGCCGGGTGGGTCCCGTTCAGCAATTCCAACACCCGCTCCACCTTGAATTGAGGTGAAAACGGTCTACGGTCGCCCATCGGAACCACCTCACTGGATAGTTTGACTTCTCTTCGTCGAGCATCCAGTCTTTCGGGATCACGACCTCAGCATATCGAGAATGATAGAGGGCTTAGCTTAAGCGAATCTTAAGGATTACCGGGTCGTTGTTGCATGAATAGCCCGTTGCCCTCGGACTCCATCCCATCCTGATCCAGGTCCGCTTCAATTTGTCCCTGATCTACAGGCTCATGGAGAGAATGAAGACCAGCCTCGATGCTGGAACCGATGCATGAGGCTGGGTTTTAGCGGCTGTCGAAAAACTGCCCGATTAAAATCAAGATCTTGTTGACGCAGGAACATGCTCGCGGACGATTTTGGCCGATCATCGTCGGAAAATTATATATTACAATCAATAAGTTAGTTTTTAGACGGCTTCTTGCTCTGTCAAGTCATTTTTTCGGCAGGTGCCTGGGCTGGTTACAAAATCCGTGCAAATATAATGGTGCTTCATCCAACTGCCACATTCCGGTATCATAACCGCCTTTTTTACCCACACAGTTTCCATCCATGC
>JBATDL010000402.1:0-5246 GCA_049663445.1 Candidatus Competibacter sp. | reverse complement strand
CCCGCATATTGTTCGGGGTCCTGCCTGAAAATACGCGCCCAAAACTCCGCTGGCTGAGGCGGTGACATATCGACCAGCGCCGCCAATACCGCGAGCCGGATTTCAGTGGAAATCTGGCTCACATCAGGGAAATGCTCAGCCAGTCGAACCAGCATTTGTACCGCTTCGGGATCTCTGAAGGCCGAAACCAGCGCAAGCAGTTCCTCCAAGTAGGCGGTTTCTCCCTGTCCATCCGCACAGAATCGACGAACCAGTTGCAGAGCGCCTTCTCTCAAAGAATCGCGGGTCGCGGGTTTCAGGGTCTTTTCCAACCGTAGAATACCCAAGTGAGGAAACTCGTCTCTCGTGAGCAGCGGCAACGGCTCCTGGCCACGTAGCGCCCGTTCCAGCCAACGGCGGATCTCCTCATGATTCAGATCATCAACAGACACCGGTGCATTCATCGCAATAGAGCCTACGCTTGGATAACGTGGAAAGGCAGCCGCAATCCCCGACTGGTCGTTTCAGGCATAACGACTTCGGGCTGGGGTTCAAGCTTATCGGGATTGGGGAACAACGGTTCAGTCAGTCCCCAAGGGGCATCGGCTTCGGGTCGCGGTCGATAGTATGGGTAATCCTCGGCATCGGCCACGGTCGGACGATGCAGCGGCGGCGAACCGGAATCGGCATGACTCCAGGCGAGGATGACCAAAGTGTTGCTCGACGTATAAGGCCCCAAACCGAGCGCCGTGCAAATGCCATGCTGTGTTCGGGGCAACCGATCAAACGGATTCGCCTTGGCATCGACTGGGTCAAAAGTGGCCCAGACCAAATAATCGCCCAAAAGAGCTTCCCGCAGAAAGGTTTCGAACCCATCAGGATCGATCGAACCCGAGTATTTGAGGAGCAACTTCTTGGCTTGTTCCTTCGTGAGATCGCCATGGGAAGCCCTTGCGATGGCAGCGGCATGATGATCCAGCCCCTTGGCCCGACCGAGCGTCGCCGGACAATCTGCGGCAGGAATTTTGCGCCCTTTCCGTTTATGCGCCCGACAAGCCGTCTGCCAAGCACTGAGCGGCAAATCGCCACTGGCAAGTTGCGCGGCGAATACCTCCAACAGACTCGTAAAATCAGCGGTCGAAAGGGCCGTTTCATCGGCGATATTTCGACTGACTTGGCAATGCGTGCTACCCGTCAACCCAGCGGTGAACACCTCTTCCACCGCTTGCCGGGCATGGTCAGTCAAGTCAGCTAAAGCACGTTGGTAGGCGGAAAGCGGCATAAAATGAAGCGCAGCCTTTAAGGCAATGAGTTACTTGATTTTTTAGTATAGATTGACAGTCTGGATTTCAACAGACGACCGAAGCGGTCTCACAATCATCGACCACGTATTAAACAGCAAAAAACGGTGCCCGGTTTCCCGAACACCGCTTCATACCAAGCACCGACCGAATCAGATCAATCCATCGCCTCGTACAGCGGTAGGGTCAGGAACTCGGGGTAATCCGGCGACAGGCTCATCGTCTCGAAGATGCCGGCGGCCTGATCGTAGGTCGCGGTATCCTCGCCTTGGGCGGTGACGGTGGTTTTCACCTTAGCCAGCTCCTCGGGGATCAACGCGCGCACCATGTCGGCGGTAACCTTCCGACCATCGTCCAGAATCCCCTTCGGGCTGACCACCCACTGCCACACCTGCGAGCGGGAAATTTCGGCGGTAGCGGCGTCTTCCATCAAGTTATGGATCGGCACGCAACCGTTGCCAGCCAGCCAGGACCCCAGGTAGTGAATGCCGACATTGATGTTGTTGCGCAAACCGGCTTCGGTGATGGGCTGCTCGGGTTGGAAGTCCAGGAAATTCTTGGCCGTGAACACCTCGTCCCGCTGCTTTTCCCACTGATTCGGCTGGTCGCCCAGCACCTTGACGAATTCCTCGTGGGCGATCGGCACCAGACCGGGATGCGCCACCCAACCACCGTCGAAACCGTCGTTGGCGTCGCGGGTCTTATCATGGCGAATGCCGGCCAGCGCTTTCTCGTTGGCGACCGGATCGTCCTTGATCGGAATCAACGCCGACATGCCGCCCATCGCCGGCGCGCCGCGCCTGTGACAAACCTTGACCAGTTGCAGCGCATAGGAGCGCATGAACGGCACTTCCATGGTGATCGCACCGCGATTGGCCAGACAAAAGTTTTTGTTTTTCTTGAATTTCTTGATGCAGGAGAAAATATAGTCCCAGCGCCCGGCGTTCAGGCCAGCGGAATGCTCGCGCAGTTCGTAGAGGATCTCTTCCATCTCGAAGGTGGCAAGAATGGTTTCGACCAATACGGTGGCCTTGATGGTCCCCTGCGGAATACCCAACTCGTTTTGCGCCATGACGAAGATGTCGTTCCACAGCCGCGCTTCGAGGTGGCTCTCCATTTTCGGCAGGTAATAGAACGGGCCGGCGCCGCGAGCGATTTGCTCCTTGGCGTTGTGGAAGAACACCAGACCGAAATCGAAAATGCCGCCGGAAACACGTTGTCCATCGACCGTCACATGTTTCTCATCCAAGTGCCAACCACGCGGCCGGATTTGCAGCGTGGCGATCCGGTCGTTGAGCTTGTATTCCTTGCCCACTTCATTGACGAAGCTGAGCTTCCGGCGAATCGCATCGACCAGATTCACCTGACCCTGAATCTGGTTGTACCAGTTCGGGCTGTTGGAATCCTCGAAGTCGGTCATGTAGGAATCGGCGCCGGAGTTATAGGCGTTGATGATCATCTTGCGCTCGACCGGACCGGTGATTTCGGTGCGGCGGCACTCCAGCGCCTTCGGCAGCGACGCGACCTTCCAATCGCCTTCGCGGATATTCTTGGTTTCCGGCAGGAAATCGGGCATCTCGCCAGCATCGATGCGGGCCTGACGCTCGACGCGCCCCTTTAGCAATTCCTGACGACGCGCCTCGAAAGCCCGATGCAACTTGGCGACGAGAGCCAAGGCATCGTGGGTCAGAATCTCATCAAAACGAGGATGAAGCGGGGCATTGACCTGCACCCCAGAAGGCAGATTCAGGCTCACGGGTTGCTCCTTAAACAAACAATCGTTGTAGGGTGGTTGAATCGGCGGACGTCCCCTGCGACCAAGAAACATCGCGATTCGATCGGGATTGTAGAACTGTCTGGTTACATAGCTACGCAAAAAACCCGGAGGGTAGCCCCGTCCGGGTGGATGCGGTTGGCGCCGCCGACCAAGGCGGAAGACGGCGCACGGCGTCGATCAGTGGAATTGCTCTTCTTCGGTGGAGCCGGTCAGGGCGGTCACCGAGGAGGCTCCGCCCTGAATCACGGTGGTCATGTCGTCGAAGTAGCCGGTGCCCACTTCCTGCTGGTGGGACACGAAGGTGTAGCCACGGTCACGGGCGGCAAATTCGGGTTCCTGCACCTTCTCGACATAGGCGGACATGCCGCGCTTCACATAATCTTGCGCCAGATCGAACATGTGGTACCACATGTTGTGAATGCCGGCCAGGGTGATGAACTGATACTTGTAACCCATCGCGCCCAACTCGCGCTGGAACTTGGCGATGGTGGCGTCGTCCAGGTTCTTCTTCCAGTTGAACGAAGGCGAGCAATTGTAGGCCAGCAGCTTGCCGGGGAAGCGGTCGCGGATCGCTTCGGCGAATTTCTTGGCGAAATTCAGATCCGGCGTACCGGTCTCGCACCACACCATATCGGCGTAGGGCGCGTAGGCCAAACCGCGGGAAATAGCCTGCTCCAAGCCCTTGCGGGTCTTGTAGAAGCCTTCCACGGTGCGCTCGCCGGTGCAAAACGGCTTGTCGTTTTCGTCGCAGTCGCTGGTCAACAGATCCGCAGCTTCGGCGTCGGTGCGGGCCAGAATGATGGTCGGCACGCCGTACACATCGGCCGCCAGCCGGGCGGCGATCAATTTCTGTACCGCTTCCTGGCTCGGCACCAGCACCTTGCCACCCATGTGGCCGCACTTCTTGACCGAGGCCAGTTGATCCTCGAAATGGACACCGCCCGCACCGGCGCGGATCATCGATTTCATCAATTCATGGGCGTTCAGCACGCCGCCAAACCCGGCTTCGGCATCGCCGACGATGGGCAGGAAATAGTCCACGAAATCCTTGTGGCCCGGACCGATGCCCCGAGCACACTGGATTTCATCGGCGCGCTTGAAGGTGTTGTTGATGCGCTCGACCACCGCCGGTACCGAGTTGACCGGATACAACGACTGGTCGGGATACATGGACATGTAGCTGTTGTTATCGGCGGCGACCTGCCAGCCGGACAGATAAATGGCCTTGATACCGGCCTTGGCCTGCTGCATGGCCTGCCCGCCGGTCAGCGCGCCCAAGCAGTTGACGTAGGGTTCGTTGTTGATCAGGTGCCACAGTTGCTCGGCTCCCCGTTGCGCCAGGCTGTACTCGACCGGTACGTTGCCGCGCAGCCGCACGACATCTTCGGCGGTGTAGCCGCGCGTGATGCCCTTCCAGCGGGGATTTTCAGCCCAGTCATGCTTTAGTTGCTCAACGCTGAGGTGCGCCATGTGCTGATCCTCTTTGAGGGTTATGTGCTTGGTTTGATGTCAGGCGAAGCGGTCGTAACAAAGACGCCTCGGGCTTGCCGCAAGACGCGGCGAAATCATGATAATCCCACTCAATATTTCGTATTGCGAAACACACTGCATAACAAGTAATTTCAATTATTCTAATGTGGCTATGCAGCATTTTACAAGCGGATTACAACGACCCGGCGATCCGTCCCTCGCGAAAAGCACTGCGGCAGCGCGGGTTCCCTCAGCTTGCTAGAATCTAGCGATCATCGATATTTCACTCTCCCCGACCGCCCGGAACGACCGCAATGCAAGAATCCCCGACTGGACCTCATGACCTGATCGCCGATATCGGCGGAACCAACGCCCGTTTTGCCCGGGTCGACGCCCATCACCGGCTTTACGCCGGGCAAATCTTGACCTGCGCCGATTTTTCCGGCTTGACCGCCGCCGCCACGGCGTATCTGCAAGCGACCGGGGGACCGCGCCCGACCCGAGCGGCCATCGCCGTCGCCACGCCGGTTACCGGCGACTGGATTCAATTCACCAACAGCCATTGGTCGTTTTCGACGGAGACCGCGCGGCGGGAGCTGGGATTGGAACAATTGCTGATCCTGAACGACTTCACCGCTTTTGCGCTGTCGCTGCCACTGCTAGGCGCGAACGAGCGTCGGGCGGTCGGCGGCGGCGCGGCGGTTCCCGGCGCCCCCATC
>JBATDL010000401.1:0-1898 GCA_049663445.1 Candidatus Competibacter sp. | reverse complement strand
GGCACCACCCGCGCGACTTCGAATACAGCCTGATCGCCGCTGGCCAGCGCCGTCGAACCCAGCGCCACCTGACCGGCTTGCGGTTGCGGCAGGCGGAACGCGGCGGCCAGAATGGTACTGTCCACCGACACGGCGTCGCGGCCTACCAGCCCGGCGTTTTTGTACTCACCGCCAAACTCAGTCGCCAACGCTTGCAAATGTTCACCCTTGGCAGCGCGTGTTCTCAGCGCCTCGGTATTCTTGGCCAGGGTTTCTCGGGCCTGCTGCTGGCGCAGCAGTTTGGCGATGTCCTCACGCGATTCCTCCAGCGTGCGTGGGGTGGCGTCCTTGTGCGCTTTCACCCGAACCACCACCACATGACCTGGCTCCAGTTCAATCGGTTCGCTGTTCAGGCCGCGCTTGAGCACGTCCTCGCCAAACGCGTTGTTAAGCACTTTGGAGTTGGCGGCGATCCCTTCCCCGCCCTGACGGCTGGACCAGCCGCTCTCCTGCACCGGCACATCCAGCGCCTTGGCCGTCGGCTCCAAACTGTCGGGGTGTTCGTAGCTCAGATTGGCCAACGTTTGGCTGATTTCGTAAAAACGGTTCTCGGCCCGTTGATGACGCAGTTCCTTGGCCACATCCTCGCGCACTTCCTCGAACGGCTTGACCTGCGCTGGGGTGATGCTATCCAAGCGGATGATGTGGAACCCTGACGGCATCCGCACCGGATCGCTAACTTCGCCAGGGTTTTGCATGGCATATAGGGCATTTTCGAACGCGGGGCTAGCGAACATACCCTGCGTGATCACACCCAACTTACCGCCTTCCAATGCACCGGATTGATCGGCTTGCACGTCCTGCAAAACCTGGTCAAAACTCTTGGCGCCGGAATGAATGCTGTCGGCAATCTGCCGTGCCCTGGTACGGGCCTGTTCCACTTCAGCTTCGCCGGCGTTCGGCGGCAGCTTGACCAGAACGTGCGAAGCCGCGCGCTCCTCGGGCCGACCGTATTTGGCGATCTGCTCCTGGTAGCTTGTCCGCAACTCTTCTTCGCCGATCTTGATACCCTCGGCGATTTGCGCCAGCTTCAGTTCGATGAACTGCAATTGCACCTGCTCGGGATTGACGAAACGGTCCTTATTTTTCTCGAAATAATCCTGGATAGCCGCATCGTCCACGGTTGCGCCGGCAAGGTATTTTTCCAGCGACAGCACGGTGTATTGCAGGTCACGCTGCTGTTTGAGCAAGGCGATCACCTGCGTCAATTCGGTCGGAGTGGCCAAGGCTGACGCCACGACGCCATCGCGCAGTTGGGCGGTCGCCAGCGACTGCCGCATCCCTTCCTCAAACGTCGCCGTGGTATACCCCTGATTGCGCAGCAACCGCTCGTACAGATCCTTGTTGAACCCACCACTTTGCTCGAATACCGGCAACGCGACCAGCGCATCGTGCAACTGCTGGTCGCTGATTCGAAGCCCCTGGTCGCGGGCAAGCTGGTTTAGCACCCGCTCATCGATCAATTGCCGCAGCACCTGCTGTTTGATGCGCGGCCCATCCAGCAGGGCTGGATCAGCGTTACTGCCCAACGCGGCCTGTATACGCTGGCGTTGCTGCTGGTAGGACCGCTGAAATTCCTGCAGGGAGATCTTGCTGTCACCCACCACGGCGGCGTCCGCAGGTCCACCGGCTTCGAAATATTGATTGATGCCCCATAAAGCGAACGGGACGGTTAGCAATCCAATGATGGTGTAGGCGAACCAGCCTTGGGCGTGGTCGCGGATTTTCTGTAGCAGCATGGCAGTTACCCGGTTTCAGGTCGGATCACTCGAAACGCAACGGGGCCGGCGTGCGCCCATGAAAAAAGGGTGTCTGAACGACACCCCTGGATATTTGGCGGAGCGGACGGGGCTCGAACC
>JBATDL010000400.1:0-1576 GCA_049663445.1 Candidatus Competibacter sp. | reverse complement strand
ATTCGGCCCGCACCACCGGCACGATGACCAGTTGGGCAATGCGTTCGCCGATGTCGATGGTGAACGGGGCATGGCCACGATTCCAGCACGAGACCAGCAGTTCGCCCTGATAATCGCTGTCGATCAGACCGACCAGGTTGCCCAGCACGATGCCATGCTTGTGGCCGAGACCGGAACGCGGCAGCACCATCGCCGCCAGGCCGGGGTCGGCGATGTGAATGGCCAGGCCGGTGGGAATCAGATGGGTTTCGCCTGGATGCACCACCAAGGGTTCCGTCAGACAGGCGCGCAGGTCCAGTCCCGCCGAACCGGCGGTGGCGTAGGCGGGCAAGGGAATGTCCCGACCCAGCCGGGGATTGAGGATTTTCAGTTCGATGGCGCGATGGTTCACAATCAGACACTCCAGGGTTGTCGCCAAGCTAACAGCTTAGCGCTCTCCCTTCCAGCCGCGATAATGTTCCGCGATCAGTGCGATCAGTTGTTGCCCGAGCAAAAGCTTGTCGGCCAGCGGCAGCAGCCGTTCTCCACCTTCCCACAGCACATGTAATTCGTTCTGTTCGCTCTCGAAGCCGCTGCCGGTCACACCGACCTGATTGGCGGCGATCAAATCCAGATTCTTGCGGCGGCGCTTGTCCTCGGCGTAGCGCAACACGTCGTGGGTTTCGGCGGCGAAACCCACTGTGAACGGTCGGTGCGAGCGCAAGGCGGCGACCTCCGCCAGAATGTCCGGGTTACGCACCAGCTCCAGACACAGCGTGTCGTGGGTTTTCTTGATCTTCTGTTCCGCCGGACTGGCGGCGCGGTAGTCGGCGACGGCGGCGGTGGCGATGAAGATGTCTGCCCGTTGGGCTCGCGCCATGACCGCCTCGTGCATGTCGAGCGCGCTGTCCACATCGATGCGCTCGATGCCGATGGGCGTTTGCAGATTTACCGGACCGCTAACCAGGATCACCCGAGCGCCCGCTGTCGCCGCTGCCCCAGCCACGGCGAAACCCATTTTTCCGCTGCTGTGGTTACTGATGAAGCGCACCGGATCGAGCGCCTCGCGGGTCGGGCCGGCGGTGATCAGCACCGTCAATCCTTGCAGGTCATGGGACGCGAGCGGCGCGGTCGCCGGGTTCGCGATGGACGGTTCCGATTGGATTTCGGCCATACCCTCTTGGGTACCGAGCAGTTCGATGACATGACCGCATAATTCGACCGACTCCAGCATCCGCCCGGCGCCGATTTCGCCACAGGCTTGTTCGCCGACCCCTGGACCCCAGATACGCACGCCGCGCCGCGCCAGCAGCCGGCAGTTGTCCTGCGTGGCGACGTTTTGCCACATCAGCCGGTTCATCGCCGGCGCGACCGCAATCGGTTGGTCGGTAGCCAGGCACAGCGTGCTAAGCAAATCGTTGGCCATGCCGTGGGCCAGCCGGGCGATGAAGTCGGCGGTGGCTGGGGCGATGAGAATCAGATCGGCCCAGCGCGCCAGTTCGATATGGCCCATGCCAGCTTCGGCGTGGGTGTCGAGCAAGTCGACCCGCACCGGCTGGCCGGATACCGCCTGGAAGGTCAGGGGAGCGACGAAGGC
>JBATDL010000399.1:0-1536 GCA_049663445.1 Candidatus Competibacter sp. | reverse complement strand
CCGAGCAGGAGTCGGCTGCTGTTGCGCCCGGCACGGTCCTACGCGAAGACCCAGCGGGTATCGTGGTTGCGGCCGGTTCCGGGGTGCTGTGCTTGACCGAAGTGCAACTGCCTGGCGGCCGGCCATTGCCGGTTGTAGCGTTTCTGAACGCCCACCGACTGGCTGGCCAGCGGCTGGGCGCGGCATGAACGCCCGCGCCATCGCGGCTCAGGCCCTGGGTCGGGTGTTGGGCGAGGGTCAGTCGCTGGCCACGGTGCTGCCGTCGGCGCTGGAGCTTGCTAGCTTGGGCGAACGCGGTTTGCTGCAGGAGCTGTGTTACGGGGTCTGCCGCTGGCAGCCGCAATTGCAAGTTTTGCTTGATCGATTGCTGGCGCGACCGCTGGCGCCCGGCGAGCAGGTGGTTCGGAGCCTGCTGCTGGTGGGTCTCTACCAGCTATGGCACTTGCGCGTTCCCGAACACGCTGCGGTGGCTGAAACCGTCGCCGCCGTCCGCCCGTTGCGCAAACCCTGGGCGGCGGGTCTGGTCAACGGGGTGTTGCGAAGCGCCCTGCGCCGCCGCGCGGAACTGGAGGCGCTGATCGAAGCGGATCCGGAAGCTCGCGCCGCTCATCCGCGTTGGCTGTTGGACGGGCTGCGGCGGGATTGGCCGGACGATTGGCCGGCTATCGTCGTCGCCAACAACGTCCGCCCGCCTTTCACGCTGCGGATCAACCGTCTTCAGCTCGACCGGGAGGAGTACCGGCAACGGCTGGCGGCGGCGGGTTACAACGCCGGGCCGGCGGCGGTCGAAACCGCGCTGACCCTGTCCGCTCCCACCGATCCGGCCGCGTTGCCGGGTTTCGCCGAGGGTTGGGTGTCGGTCCAGGATGCCGGCGCACAACTGGCGGCGCCGCTGCTGGAGGTTCATCCAGCGCAGCGGGTGCTGGATGCCTGTGCCGCGCCTGGTGGTAAGACCGGACATCTGCTGGAATGCGCGCCAGACCTCGATCTGACCGCGCTGGAATGCGACGTCGGCCGACTGGAGCGGGCGCGCGACACTTTGGCCCGGCTGCGGCTAAGCGCCCGCCTGATCGCGGGCGATGCCCGGTGGCCGGCGGACTGGTGGGACGGCGTGCTTTACGACCGCATTCTGCTGGACGCCCCCTGTTCGGCGACCAGGGTCATCCGCCGCCATCCCGATATCAAGCTGCTGCGTCGCGAGAGCGATATCGCCGCGTTGGCTGGACGGCAGCAGGCGCTGCTAGCCGGGCTGTGGCCGCTGCTGCGACCAGGCGGCCGGCTGCTGTACGTCACCTGCTCGGTGCTGCGTGCGGAAAACGAGCAGGTGGTGGCGGCTTTTCTCGCCACCCATCCGGATGCCTGCGAGCAGCCGATCATGGCGGACTGGGGTCGCTCCTTGCTGTACGGTCGCCAGATTCTACCGGGCGAGGGCGGCATGGATGGTTTCTATTACGCCGCGCTGCGCAAGCAGGCTATACCCCCAGAGGCGGAACCATGCCGGCCAGCGCGCTGATTACCTGGCCCCGTGCCGGACTG
>JBATDL010000398.1:0-4957 GCA_049663445.1 Candidatus Competibacter sp. | reverse complement strand
CCCTGCATCAACCAGCCGAACAGGTCGATCACCCAATGAACCAGCCCGATCAGCAGATTACGGTGCACTCGGCGCCAGAAAGCGGCGAAGCGGGTGATGGCACCATCCGACAACCGTTGCCCCGCCTGACTGTTGCGTAGAATGCTGCCCACCGTGAAACCGAACAGCAAGAATGCCGGCAGCCCATCCACGCCAAGACCGAGCCCACCGGCGATGCCGATCAGCGGCAGCGCCAAGACCAGGCCGATCAGCAACGGTTCCAGCAAGTAACGCGAACCTTTCCGAACCAGGGGATAGCGAAACCAGCGGGCCGCCCGCCCCCATCGCAACCGCGCCAAGCCCTGATACAACACTTTGGCGAACAGCCAGTGCATCCCCCTACCGAAAGTGGCCACCGTCGCCCGTCCCCGCTGGGTATGGAGCACGATGATCAAGCCCACGCCGACCCCCAGCACCACCACTGGATTGTCCAAGCGAACCGGACCCCACCCCGTCGGCAGCAACCTCAGTAGATACCCCAATGCTTCCAGCCCGATGAAAGCAATGCCGAATGGCAACAGCAGAAATCGGGTGATCCACCGCCCGGCGGATGTACCAAACAGCGGCGCGCTCAATTGCTGCAAACCTTTCAGATAAAACTCGCCGGGCTGATAAATCCCCGGCAACGCAACGCTGGCCCGACGGTCGAAGCGCGCCAAGCGATCCCCCAGCAACAGCGCGCGCCAATCCGGATCCGGCAACCGCAATTGGTTGCGGGCCACGCTGTCCCGCAGATCGGTGAAGCGGAGATGCCAACGCCGTAGCACGACGTCGAACAGCTCTTCCTGAAGCACGTTCCGCGCGACCCGCTGGCGATGGTCGTCCGCAAGAAAACCGGCGGCGTCAAGCAACTCGCGCAAGCGTGGCAACACCCGCCGGCGGAGTCGCTGGCCGATCCGATCGCCCAAGGTTCGCAAGGGTGCACTGAAATAAGCCACCTCGGCTCCGGACCACGGCGACTGGTCAAGACGGGTTTTCGCGGTGTTCAGGACCCGCAGGGCTTTCAGCGAACCCTGAAACGGCAACCCCAGCCGCAACGGCTTCCGGCCGCCACTCCACAACCAAGCCATCGGTTGCAAGCGGTAATAATCGGTCCGTCCCTCCAGAAAAATCCGCTCCAGATCGTATAACAAGCGAGAACACGGGCTGGAGGGCCGCGCGGTAGCCGGTTCGTCCAGCAAGCGCTGCATCAAATGCTCCAGCACTCGGGTGGACTGGGCATCCAAGCGCCAAGTCGCCGCGAGGCCGTGGGCCAACGCCTCGATAATTTCCTCCTGTCGTTTCTCCAAGATCCGCGAGACCGACTCGGATTTCACCTCTCCCGGAGCAGTGGGACTGGAGGGAGGTGGAAAAATACCGACGATTTCCCGGTACTGATAAACCGCCACGCCCAGATACCGCAGCGCCGTGCCATAACGACCGGCCATCTCGGCCCGAAACGCCGCCTGGACGCCACGACGAAACAGGCGCAAGCGCGCGTCGAGAACCCACTCCAGCGGCGCGCCGTCGCCCCGCGCGACCGAGCGGCGATTCAGCAGCGTGGTCAACAATTCCATGAGCGGCGTCATGCGTCCGGTCAGATCGCGCCAGATCGAGACGATCCAGCTCGGTTTCCGCGTCAGGATGGACGCCTGCCGCAACGCCTTCCGGCAGCGCGATTCGACCTGCAAGGCGATCCGGTCGCAGGCCGCCGCAGCCCGGTTCGGACCTATTCCCCCGCAGACATTTCCGAGCAAGGTCGGCGCGGGTTTCGCCAGCAGGGGCAGAATGGTATTGGCGCCATCGGCTAGATCGGGATCGTTCTGGCCGAACGGTAGCCGCAACGGCAATTCCGGCTCGTAATCCGGGGCATCGTGAAAACCGGATGGACGACTTCGGGTCAAAAGATGTGGCCAGCGGCTGCCGTGACGGGGCGGCGGTAGGTCCAAACCGCTATTTTTCAGCCATTGATCCAGTCCGCCCCAATCCCGAACGGCCGGAAAAAAGTAAGCCCGCGCGCCGGGAATGAAATAGCGCAAATAGATCACAAACCCGACCAGATGACGGCACAGCGTTTCGTCGTCCAAACCCAGCACGACCCGCTGATCCTGTTCGAGCAGGCTCCGCGCCTCGCGAAACGCCTTCTCGCCGATCCGCCGGACCCAAGCGCGCGCGCCAAACGAGTCCTGATCCTGATTGTCGTGGCGGGCCGTCTGCCAAGCGCGCGCCACCTCAGCCGCGAACCGACGGCCCCAATAAGCGCGCAACCAATGCTCGGGAGTCTCGGTGGCCAACTCCTGGGCCGATGGCATCGGTAACAGGATCACCCAATCGGGCAGATTAAGCCCCTCGATGACCGACAGCGCATCGGGATTCTCGTCCTCCAGACCGATCAGCAGGATCTCTCGCGGTATCAGGTAATAGCGGAGCAGCGGAATGGCCGAGCGCGGTGAATCGTCGCCCAAGTGGCGGCGGATCAAGCGCTGCAACATACGGGGATGGAAGAGAAACACCCCCTCCGCCGGCCGGAGTACCCGCCGCCGAAAGGCCCGCGCCGTCAACTGGGAAGACATGATAATGACCGATCCCTTATAGATTCAGGCTATCTATCGCTTCGTTATATTCGATTTTTAATAAACCACATTTTTTGCGACAGTGGATTCCGCAGGCCATGTCGCCCACATCACTCGCGGGAATTCATGCTGCACGAGACGCAGACCCTCGCCGCCACCGCCGGAGCCCACTCCGTCGTCGACAATGCGGTTAGCCGCAAGACGCTGATTCACAATCGAGAAGGAAAGCACTATGAGTAACGAAAAGAAACTGACCACCAACGCCGGGTGTCCGGTCGCCCACAATCAGAACGTGATGACCGCAGGGCCGCGAGGTCCGCAACTGTTGCAGGATGTCTGGTTTCTGGAAAAACTCGCCCACTTCGACCGCGAAGTCATCCCCGAACGGCGCATGCACGCCAAGGGCTCCGGCGCCTATGGGACTTTTACCGTCACCCATAACATCACCCAGTACACGCGAGCCAAAATCTTCTCCGAAGTTGGCAAGAAAACGGAGTTGTTCGCCCGTTTCACCACCGTGGCCGGCGAGCGCGGCGCGGCCGACGCCGAGCGCGACATTCGCGGTTTTGCGCTGAAGTTCTACACCGAGGAAGGCAACTGGGATCTAGTCGGTAACAACACGCCGGTCTTCTTCCTGCGCGATCCGCTGAAATTCCCCGACCTGAACCATGCCGTGAAACGCGACCCGCGCACCAACCTGCGCAGCGCCAGGAATAACTGGGATTTTTGGACCTCGCTGCCCGAAGCGCTGCACCAGGTCACCATCGTCATGAGCGATCGCGGCATTCCCGCCACCTACCGCCACATGCACGGCTTCGGCAGCCACACCTTCAGCTTCATCAACGCCAAGAACGAACGTTATTGGGTCAAGTTTCACTTCAAGTCGCAACAGGGCGTCAGGAATCTAAGCGACGCGGAAGCCGAAGCGCTGATCGGCAAGGACCGCGAAAGTCACCAGCGTGACCTCTACGAGAGCATCGAAAAGGGCGATTTCCCGAAGTGGACGTTCAAGGTGCAGATCATGCCCGAAGCCGACGCCGCCAAGGTGCCCTACCATCCCTTCGATCTCACCAAGATCTGGCCGCACCAGGATTACCCGCTGCTCGACGTGGGCGTAATGGAACTGAATCGCAACCCGGAAAACTTTTTCGCGGAAGTGGAACAGGCGGCCTTCAATCCCGCGAACGTGGTGCCCGGTATCGGCTTCTCACCCGACAAGATGTTGCAGGGACGGCTGTTCTCCTACGGCGACGCCCAGCGCTACCGGCTCGGCGTGAATCACCATCTCATCCCGGTCAACGCGGCGCGCTGCCCGGTCCACAGCTACCACCGCGATGGCGCCATGCGCGTCGATGGCAACCACGGCGGCACCCTGGGCTACGAGCCGAACAGCTATGGCGAGTGGGCGGAACAGCCGGATTTTACCGAGCCACCGCTGAGTCTGGAGGGTGCGGCCGATCACTGGAACCACCGCGAAGACACCGATTACTACTCGCAACCCGGCGTGCTGTTTCGCTTGATGTCGCCGGCTCAGCAGCAGGTATTGTTCGAGAACACCGCGCGCTCCATCGATGAAGCGCCGCGCGAGATTCAGATCCGCCATATCGGCAACTGCCTGAAGGCCGATCCAGCCTACGGCGCGGGCGTCGCCCAGGCATTGGGCATTGCCTTGAGCGAAGTTCCCACCTAAACAAAATCACGGATCACAACGGGGGATTGATACGGACCTTGGCGCAGGACGATCCCACGGCACAACCACCACAACCGCCGGCGGCGGGTGTGGTGTTCTTGACCGGACTGTCACTACCTCGACGGACGCCGAATCGAGGCATCCCAACAGGCACATACATTCGCAGCACGACCAGCGCGGCGACCGCCACGATGAACAGCGCCAAACCATCCTGCCACATCATCTCAACCCCCTCCCAGCGCCAACGCCACCCGATAGGTAATGAAGGCAGCAAGATAGGCCAGCACCATCAGGTAAACGAACATAAAGGTCGGCCAGCGCCAGGAATTGGTCTCGCGCCGCGCGGCGGCCAGTGTCGCCAGGCACTGCGGAGCGAACACGTACCAAGCTAGTAATGCCAAGGCCGTCGCCAACGTCCAATCATGCGCCAGCGTTGTGGTCAACGCCTCTGTAACCGCACCTTCGTCACCGCTCAGCGCATACACGGTGCCGAGTGCCGCCACCGCCACCTCGCGCGCCGCCAGACCCGGCACCAGGGCAATAGCGATCTGCCAGTTGAAGCCGATGGGCGCCAGCAAGGGTTGCAGCCCATGCCCGATCATGCCGGCGAAACTGTAATAGATGGCCGGTTCCGTAGCGCCTTGCGGCGGAGAAGGAAAGGACGCCAGAAACCACA
>JBATDL010000397.1:0-3051 GCA_049663445.1 Candidatus Competibacter sp. | reverse complement strand
GGCATCGCCAACGTCGGCCGCCGCCCCACGGTGGCCGGCGAGCGCGAGCGGCTGGAAGTGCATCTGCTCGATTTTCAGGGCGATCTGTACGGCCGGCACGTCAAGGTCGATTTTCTGCATTATCTGCGCCCGGAACAGCGCTTCGAGTCGCTGACCGCCCTGCAAGCACAGATCCGACGGGACGAGCAGACCGCCCGAACCTATTTCGCCGAACGGGGCATACCCCTCCCTCCAGCCCCAGCCCCAGCCCCTCTCCCACCGGGAGCAGGGAGCCCCTCACTCCCTCTCCCAAAAGGAGAGGAGCGTTCTCGCACCGGTTTTTAGAGGCTTACCGTGGCTGATTACAAAAATACTCTCAATCTTCCCCAAACCGCTTTTCCGATGAAAGCGGATCTCGCCCGGCGCGAGCCGGATCTGCTGCGCCATTGGCGGGAGCTGAACTTGTATCGCCGCCAGCGCGCCGAATTCGCCGGACGGCCGAAATTCGTGCTGCACGACGGCCCGCCCTACGCCAATGGGGTGATTCACATCGGCCACGCCGTCAATAAGGTGCTCAAGGACATCATCGTCAAAGCTCGCACCCTGAGCGGTTTCGACGCCCCCTACGTGCCAGGTTGGGACTGCCACGGCCTGCCGATCGAGCAGATGGTGGAAAAAAAACTGGGCAAGGTCGGGGTCAAGGTCGATGCCCGCGAATTCCGCGCCGCCTGCCGTACCTTCGCCGCCGAGCAGGTCGCCCATCAAAGCGCCGACTTCCAGCGGCTGGGCGTGCTGGGCGACTGGGAAAATCCGTATCTGACCATGGACTTCCGGGCCGAGGCCGACATCGTGCGGTCGCTGGCGAAAATCGTCGCCAACGGCCACCTGTATCGCGGCTCCAAACCGGTCTACTGGTGCATCGACTGCGGATCGGCGCTGGCCGAGGCCGAGGTCGAATACGAGGACCGCGACTCGCTGGCCATCGATGTGCGCTTCCCGGTGGCGAACCCCGAGACCTTGCTGGCCCGTCTGCGCCACGTCGAGGGCCACGAAGGCAAGGGACCGCTGTCCGTGGTCATCTGGACCACCACCCCGTGGACGCTGCCCGCCAACCGGGCGGTGGCGCTCAATCCGGGATTCGAATACGTGCTGGCGCAGGTCGAAACCGACCGGGGTCAAGAGCGCCTGCTCGTCACCGAATCGTTGTTGCAAGACTCGCTGGCTCGCTGGCGCATCGACGACTATCAGGTGATCGCCTACGGCTCGGGCGCCGACCTGGAGGGACTGGCGCTACGCCATCCTTTCTACGACCGCGACGTGCCGATCATTCTCGGCGATCACGTCACCACCGAGGCTGGCACCGGCGCGGTGCATACCGCTCCCGCCCACGGCCAGGAGGACTACGTGGTCGGTTCCCGCTACGGGCTACCCGTGGACAACCCGGTCGGCCCGGACGGCAAGTTTCTGCCCGACACCCCGCTGTTCGCCGGTTTGCATGTGTTTGCCGCCAACGAGCGGGTGCTCGATGTCCTCAAGGCGCACGGCATGTTGCTGCGCGCCGCCCGGCTGACCCACAGCTACCCGCATTGCTGGCGGCACAAGACCCCGATCATCTTCCGCGCCACCCCACAGTGGTTTATCGGCATGGATCAACACGGGCTGCGCGCCCGCGCGCTGAGTGAGATCGAGAAGGTGCGTTTCACTCCGGACTGGGGCAAGGCGCGGATTCAGGGCATGGTGACTAACCGCCCCGACTGGTGCGTATCCCGCCAGCGCTCCTGGGGGGTGCCGATCACCCTGTTCGCCCACAAAAAAACCGGCGAATTGCATCCAAACACGCAGGCACTGATGGAACAGGTGGCGCAACGCATCGAACAGGGCGGCATCGATGCCTGGTTCGCACTCGATCCGGCGGAGTTGTTGGGCGTGGACGCCACCGAGTACGACAAGATCCCCGACACCCTGGATGTCTGGTTCGATTCCGGCACCACCCATCTCTCGGTGCTGGAGCGCCGCCCGGAACTGCACTTCCCCGCCGAACTGTATCTGGAAGGCTCCGACCAGCATCGCGGCTGGTTTCAGTCCTCGCTGCTGGCCTCGGTGGCGATGCGCGGCGTGGCGCCCTACAAGGGCCTGCTGACCCACGGCTTCACCGTGGACGCCCAGGGTCGCAAGATGTCGAAGTCGCTGGGCAACGTGGTCGCGCCGCAAAAGGTGGTCAATGCGCTGGGCGCCGACGTGCTGCGGCTGTGGGCGGCGGCGACCGACTATCGCGGCGAGATGAACGTCTCCGACGAAATTCTCAAGCGCATGGCCGACTCCTACCGGCGAATGCGCAACACCACTCGTTTTCTGTTGGCCAATCTCAACGGCTTCGATCCCGCGCAACATCGTTTGCCACCGGAGCAAATGCTGGCGCTGGATCGCTGGGCGGTGGACCGCACCCGCCGTTTACAGGACGAGATCCTGGAGGCTTACGACCAGTACCTGTTCCATCTGATCTACCAGAAGATTCACAACTTCTGCTCGGTGGACATGGGCAGTCTGTATCTGGACATCATCAAGGACCGCCAGTACACCACCCAGCGCGACAGCATCGCCCGTCGCTCGGCGCAAACCGCCCTGTACCACATCGTCGAAGCGATGACGCGCTGGCTGGCCCCGATTCTCAGCTTCACCGCCGAGGAAATCTGGCGGAACCTGCCGGGCGAGCGCGGTCCGTCGGTGTTCCTGACCACCTGGTACGAGGGGCTGTTCGCGGTCGATGACGCCGAACCGCTCAACGCGGCCTACTGGGACCGCTTGATCGCGGTGCGCGAGCTGGCGAGCAAAAAGCTGGAGCGCTTGCGAATCGAAGGTGGCATCGGCTCGGGGCTAGACGCCGAGGTGGATCTGTACTGCGATGGCGAGCTGGCGGCGGATTTACGGCGGATCGAAGACGAATTGCGGTTCTTCCTGATCGTTTCCTACGCCCGGCTGCGACCGCTGAGCGAAGCGCCGGACGACGCGGAACCGACCTCGCTCGACGGTCAGCCGCTGGTGATCCAGGTCGTACCCAGTGTCGAGGATAAA
>JBATDL010000396.1:0-5651 GCA_049663445.1 Candidatus Competibacter sp. | reverse complement strand
CTCTGACCGTATTCGGTGAATGGAACGGCCAGCAATTCTGGCCGCTGAGTACCTGGCGCGACGGCCGGTTCACGGCATTTTGATGGAGGCACGATGATGGCATGGCGGGAACTGGTTACTTGCGCCCTGCTGGGTACCGAACGGCAAGCCCCGTCCGTTACCGGCGACGAAGACGCGCTGGGGCAGGTACTTGGCCGGCTGGATGAGGGCGACCGCGAAGGTACGCTGCTGCGCGCGGCGGGTGTGATGGCGCTGTGGCGGCGGGCGGGACAGCAACTCGCCGACGACCCTCAGTCCCCGCCACCACCCTGCGAGCCGGATGCCGTGCCCACTTGCGGTCGCCTGGCTCGCCAGCATCTCGCCCTGCTGCTGCAAGGCCACGACTCGGAACTGCTACCAGAATGGTTGGAAGTGCTGGGCGCGACCGGACGGCGCGTGCCCGAGGAATGGTTGCCGGCGCTGCTGGACGTTGGCGCGAAACAGACCGCGCTCCGCCCGGCGCTGTTGCCGGTGCTGGGTCAACGTGGGCGCTGGCTGGCCCGACACCATCCGGCCTGGAGCTATGCCGTCGAGATCGTCGATGAAACCATTTGGCAAACCGGCCGTTTCGAGGAACGGCTGGCCTTGCTGCGCCAGTTGCGAGCGACCCAGCCGGAACAGGGGTGGAAACTGCTGGCCGCGACCTGGGGCGAGGAGTTGGTCCGCCACCGGCGTGAATTCATCCAGGCGCTGGCGACCGGGTTGAATCTGGCCGACGAACCCTTGCTGGAAACCGCGCTCGACGACCGCAACGGCGAAGTCGCTCGCACCGCCGCCGATCTGCTGGCGCGTCTGTCGGAATCCAGGCTGAGCCGGGAAATGACCGCGCGGGCTTTGCGGCTGGTACGTCTACAGTCCGCCGGCTTGCTGAAACTGCTGAAGCGCGACCGCCTGGAAGCGGACTTGCCGGAGGACGAGCCCGCGCTACGCCGCGACGGCATCGCCGACCCGCCGTCCAGCGTGAAACTGGGCGAGAAAGCCTGGCGGCTCAGCCAGATCGTCGGCGCGACGCCACCGGCGATCTGGAGTCGGGAATGGCGGCGAACCCCGGCTGAAATCCTGGCCGCCAGCCGTGATTGTGAGTGGCGACAGGCCCTGCTGGACGGTTGGGTACTGGCGGCGCAACGGTATCGCGACGCCGACTGGGCGGAGGCACTGCTGCCGCTTTATCCCGACCACGCCACGCTGACCGCCGCCCTGGCCGACGTTTTACCGCCGCCACGCTTCGAGGCTTATCTGCTGACGCTTTTACACGAATCCTCGGGCGGCGGCCGGGCATCGGCGCTGGTGGTGTTGAGCCATGTCGAACGGCACTGGAGCGTCGAACTGAGTCGAGCGGTACTGGAACAGGTCTGCCAGCGAATCCGACAGGACAAACAGCCGGATTGGTGGTTAGCCCATGCCTTGCGCGGTTTCGCCCGCTGGCTGCCGCCGGAATACAGCGAGGAAGCCACCGTCGGCTGGCCAACCGAATCCAAGCAATGGCCGCAATGGGAAAACGCCGTGAATGATTTTCTCGACCGGCTACGCTTCCGGCGGGCAATGCGGGACGCAATAGCGGAATCGGAATAAACGGCGGGTTCGGCTTGCTGGCACTGGGCTTGAACCGTTGTGGAATTGCTTTTAAACCTTCCGTAAAAACCCGTAGCCAGTAGCGACCACGGAAACGGCCCACTCCGGTTATTTTCGGACGAGTTGCGGATGATCGGTTAAAGTTATCTGATTGCTTGGCGCGAGCACCCGACCCAGTCCGGTGCAAAATCGGTTGGCGGCGATTTCCTCTTTGTTCAGCACCGCTGCGAGAAGCAAACTGCCACGCGCAATCCGGTAACCGGCGTGCGGCGATGCCCGCATCAACGTCAACTGGGTGGACGCCGCCGTGATTACTCCCAAGCAGGCAGGGCCGGCATCTCCCGCCCGTTCCGGTGATTCAGCGGTTCGGCCGCGTTCCACGGTCCTGCAACCTGTCTGGTCCTGGGCTGGACCCGGACCCAAGACCCATTAAAACTCGAAAACTTGAAGGAAGCCCGCCGATGGAATTTACGGTCAAGAGCGGTAACCCAGAAAAACAGCGCACCGCCTGCCTGGTGCTGGGCGTTTACGAATCCCGGCGGCTGACCGCCCCCGCCGAGCAATTCGACGCCGCCTGCGGCGGCTATCTTGGCAACCTGCTGCGCCGGGGCGACCTGGAAGGCAAGCCAGGCCAATCGCTGCTACTGTTCAACGTGCCCGAAGTGCTGTGCGAGCGGGTGCTACTGGTCGGCTGCGGCCGGGAGCGCGATCTGGACGATCGCCGCTTCCAGCAGATTATGACCCACGTCGCAACGGTTCTGAACGATACCGGTGCCACCGAGGCCGCGGTGTATTTGACCGACCTTGCGGTCAAGGGCCGCGATCTCAACTGGAAAATCCGCCAGATGGTTGAGGTGGTCGAGGGGTCGCAATACCGGTTCGACCTCCTCAAAAGCAAAAAGGACGCCCCGCGCCGATCCTTGCGCAAAATTATACTCAGCGTGCCCGGCCGGCGAGAACTACCGGGCGGCGAACAGGCGGTGAGCGAGGGGGTCGCGATCAGCGCCGGCGTCAAATTCGCCAAGGATCTGGGCAATCTGCCCGCCAACCTCTGCACACCGGCTTATCTGGCCGAACAGGCTCAGGCGCTGGCGCGGGAATTCCCAGCCCTCCGGGTCGAGGTGCTGGAAGAGGCCGATATGGAGCGCTTGGGCATGGGGGCGCTGCTGGCGGTGACGCGCGGCAGCGCCCAACCGGCCAAGCTGATCCGTCTGGACTACCGGCAGGGACCGGCGGCGCACAAGCCCTACGTGCTGGTCGGCAAGGGCGTGACCTTCGATACCGGCGGCATTTCGCTCAAGCCGGGCGAAGGCATGGACGAAATGAAATACGACATGTGCGGCGCGGCCAGCGTGCTGGGGACCCTGCGCGCCTGTGCCGAACTGAAGTTGCCGCTCAACGTGACCGGCCTGATTCCGGCGGTGGAGAACATGCCGGGCGGGCAGGCCACCCGACCAGGCGATATCGTCACCAGCCTGTCCGGCCAGACGATCGAAATTCTCAATACCGACGCCGAAGGCCGGTTGATCCTGTGCGATGCCATGACTTACGCCGAACGCGACGAGCCGGCGGCGGTGATCGATATCGCTACCTTGACCGGGGCCTGCATTGTCGCTTTGGGTCGCCACCCGCACGGTTTGCTCAGCAACCATCCACCGCTGGCACACGCACTCGCCACCGCTGGCCATGCCGTCGCCGACCGGGTGTGGGAATTGCCGTTGTGGGAGGACTATCAGGAGGGGCTGGACAGTAATTTCGCCGATATGGCCAACATCTCCGGTAGCCGGGATGGTGGCGCGATCATGGCGGCCTGTTTCCTGTCCCGTTTTGCCAAGAAATACCACTGGGCGCATTTGGATATCGCCGGCACCGCCTGGAAAACCGGTAAGGCCAAGGGCGCGACCGGGCGACCGGTGCCGCTGTTGACCCAGTATCTGCTGGACCGGGCCGCCGAGGCGCAGCGGGAGGATGGGCGTGCCGCGCATTGATTTTTACGTGTTGCCCGACCAGAAGGAAAATGGTCGGGCGCTGCTGGCCTGCCGGTTGGCGGATAAGGCGTACAGCCTCGGCCATACCGTTTATCTTTTCACCGCCTTCGAGGCGCGGGCGGCGGCGCTGGACGATCTGTTATGGACCTTCCGGCAGGACAGCTTCGTTCCGCACGAGCGCTATCCGCTGGTGGGGGAGGAGGGCTCGCCGGTGCTGGTCGGCACGGCCGCGCCGGCGGCAGTGGAGGCGCAAGTGCTGATCAATCTGGCCGATTCCCTGCCCGAAGGCTTCGAGCGTTATCAGCGAGTGGTGGAACTGGTGGATCAGCATCCCGAGGTGCTGGCGCAATCGCGCGAACGGTTCCGGCAGTATCGGGAGCGGGGCTGCGCGCCGGAAACGCACAAGCTGTAGGAAGTCCCAACTGGGCGAATCGCGTCAGACAGGCCGCGCTTGAATTTCAATGTGAAGTTCATGTAGTCATTCACAGCCTCTGCCCTTGACTTCCCTTCGATGGGGAAGCGTGGGGCACGGAAAACTGATGCCCCGAGTTGAATTTGCTCCCTCCATGCGCCAGATCGATGATGACTACATCCGGTCCTTGAAGCCGGACGCGTTGCGTGGGCTGCCGTTGCGACGACTGGCCGATCTCAGAGATGCGCGGGAGCGGTTGAATCCAGAACCGAAACAGCTCGCAACCGCCGAGCAATCGGACACCTTGGGAGCGGGAAAACTCCTCCAACCCGACCTGTAAACCGGCCACTGCGGCGGTGGAAGAGAGCTAATCTTGACACGTAACCTTCATATACTCTTTCTAATCGATTTCTTTCATGGTTCCGGGGGTACGGAACGGCATTTATCTTTGTTGGTATGCAAATTATGTCGGCATGGATTCGATGTCACGGTTATGGTGTTTGACCTGGGTGTCAATCCACTTATCGATGAGATGCGACATGCGGGCGCCTCGGTAGTTGAGCTTTCGATAGCGCGCGTCTATACACCGAACGCAATGATTCAAGCTTGGCGGTTTTTGCGTCTAATTAAAAATAAACGAATCGATATTGTCCAAACATTCCATCAAAAAGCGGATACTTATGGCGCAATCATTGCTCGGTTGGCAGGTGTTAAGCATATTATATCTAGTAGACGCGATACGGGAGATTATAAAAAATCACATTATGTTTTTATCAGCCGCCTCATTGAATCGTGGTTCGAGAAAATCATTGTCGTTTCTGATCGAGTTGAAGATGCTTTATTAAAGAAAGAAGGGGTTGATCGCAACCGCATCATTAAAATATACAACGGTGTGGATAGCGAAATATTCCGGCCGCCAGAGCCACAAGAGGCAGCATCCGCACGGCAATCGCTCGGACTGGCCCCGAGCGATTTCGTCGTTGGGATGGTTGCGAACTTCCGCCCGGAGAAGAATCATGAGGCTTTATTCGCCGGAGCGCTCAAGGCCAAACCGTCTATTCCGGAACTCAAGCTGCTATTGATTGGAGGGGGTCCGCTATTCGAGCACTATAGCGCGCGGTACGGGCACCCTGCCAGTGGAGATCTCGACGCTATCTTCACAGGCAGCGTTCACGACGTGCAACGCTACTTGTACGCAATGGATGTTGCGTGTTTGATTCCGAAGGCAAATGAAGGATTTTCCAATGCCGTGTTGGAGAAGATGGCCACAGGTCTTCCACTGATCGTTTCCGATATCGGCGGGAATGCCGAAGCAGTTACAGATGGGCAGAATGGATTCGTCATACCACCGAACGACATCGGTGCATTGCGCCAAGCTCTAGTTTCCCTTCATGCTGATCCATTCGAAAGATCTAACATGGGGCGGGAGTCGAGACGAAGGGTAGAGCAGGAGTTTTCGCTTGAGCTCATGTGGCGCAGTCACGAAAAACTCTACCATTCTCTATGCGATGACTGCTGATTTCCGGTGGAATTTCTGGACAGATCGGCCCGTCATCAAACTGCACCTGATTATTCATAGCGTAATCATTCACTCCCCACTCCCCCTACCAAGGGGGAGTGGGGAGTGGGGATTGAGGGGG
>JBATDL010000395.1:0-2418 GCA_049663445.1 Candidatus Competibacter sp. | reverse complement strand
GATGCGCTGTTCGTGGCGCTGAGCGGGCCGAACTTCGACGCTCATGATTTTATCCCCATTGCCCGCCAGCAGGGTGCCCGCGCGGCCTTGGTCAGCCGCTGGGTGGCCGATTCGTTGCCGCAGTTGCGGGTGGCCGATACCCGGCTGGCGCTGGGCCGGCTGGCGGCGAGCTGGCGGGCGCGCTTCACCGGTCCCCTGATCGCCCTGACCGGTAGCAACGGCAAGACCACGCTCAAGGAGATGCTGGCCGCCATCCTGCGCCGGCACGGGCCGACCCTGGCCACCGAAGGTAACCTCAATAACGATATCGGCATGCCGCTGACCCTGCTGCGCCTGAACGCGGATCATGTCTGCGCGGTGATCGAGATGGGCGCCAACCACCACGGGGAAATCGCCTATCTGACCGAACTGGCGCGGCCGGATGTGGCGATTATCAACAATGCCGGCCCCTGTCATTTGGAAGGGTTTGGCGAGGTGGCCGGGGTGGCGCGCGCCAAAGGCGAGATCTTCCAGGGGCTGGGTTCGGCCGGGGTGGCGATCATCAACCGCGACGACCCATACGCCGACTATTGGGCTGGGCTGAATCCGGGCCGACGGATGATCGATTTCGGGCTGGATCGGCCGGCGGCGGTGAGCGCCCAGGTTCTGGACGCCACCATCAATCATTTTCGCTTGATCGCCCCTGCTGGGGAGACAGAGATTCGCCTGCCGCTGCCCGGTCGGCACAACATCCGCAACGCGCTGGCGGCGGCGGCGGGCGCATTGGCGGCAGGGGCGACCCTGGACGATATCCGACGGGGGCTGGAATCCCTGCGCGATGTCGGTGGCCGGTTGCAGCGCTTGCGCGGCCGGTATGGCGGCACGGTGATTCACGATGCCTACAACGCCAATCCGGCTTCGCTGGCGGCGGCCTTGGACACGGTTGGCGCCGGGTCGGGGCGCAAATGGCTGGTGCTGGGCGATATGCGCGAACTGGGGTCAGCAGCGGACGAGTTGCACGCCCAGTCCGGTCGGGAAGCCAGGAGTGCAGGTTTTGAGCGGCTGTACGCTTTGGGCGAGCACAGCCGGGCAGCAGCAGCGGCGTTTGGGGAGGGCGGCCAGCATTTCGCCGATGTGGAATCGTTGATTGCGGAACTGCATCGCGATTTCGAAAGCGGCGTCGAGCCACCGGTGGTGCTGGTCAAGGGTTCGCGCGGTATGCGGATGGAGCGAGTGGTGGCGGCCTTGGCCGAGCCTGAGAAAGCGAGCACGAATCCGGAGGGGCAGGGCTGATGTTGGTATTACTGGCCGAGTGGCTGACCGAACATCTTTATACGGGCTTCAATGTCTTTCAGTATCTGACGCTGCGAGGGATCTTGGGCGTTCTCACCGCGCTACTCATTTCCCTGTTCGTCGGGCCGACCATGATTCGTCGACTGAGTCGTTACCAGATCGGCCAGCAGATCCGCGAGGATGGTCCGCAAAGCCATTTTTCCAAGGCGGGCACCCCGACCATGGGCGGGGCCTTGATCCTGGTCGCCATCGCCATTGCCACCCTGCTGTGGGCCGATCTGCGCAATCGCTACGTCTGGATCGTGCTGCTGACGACGCTGGCTTTCGGGATCATCGGCTGGATGGACGATTACAAGAAGCTGATCCTGCGCAATTCCAAGGGCTTGTCGGCGCGGACCAAGTATTTCTGGCAGTCCTGTGCCGGACTGACAGCGGCGCTGCTGCTGTATTTCACTGCTCAGTCGGCGGTGGAAACCCAGCTCATCGTGCCATTCTTCAAGAACGTGGCCCTACACCTGGGCTGGCTGTTCGTGCCGCTGACCTACTTCGTCATCGTCGGCACCAGCAACGCCGTCAATTTGACCGATGGTCTGGACGGGCTGGCGATCGTGCCGACCGCCATGGTGGCCGGCGCCATGGCGGTGTTCTGTTATGCCTCGGGCAATCGCATCTTCGCCGATTACCTCGGCATTCCGCATGTGCCGGGCGTGGGGGAGATCATGGTGTTCTGCGGGGCGCTGGTGGGTGCCGGCCTTGGCTTTCTCTGGTTCAACGCCTATCCGGCCCAGGTGTTCATGGGCGATGTCGGCGCGTTGGCCTTGGGCGCCGCGCTGGGCGTCGTCGCCGTGGCGGTACGCCAGGAATTGGTACTGTTCGTGATGGGTGGGGTATTCGTGATGGAAACGGTGTCGGTGATTCTACAGGTGGCCTCGTTCAAGCTGACCGGCCGACGGATCTTTCGCATGGCGCCGCTGCATCATCATTTTGAACTCAAGGGTTGGCCGGAGCCGCGGGTGATCGTTCGTTTTTGGATTATCACTATCATCCTGGTGCTGATCGGCCTGGCAACCCTGAAAGTCCGTTAGGAGACAAGGCGCGAATGTTGCGATTGGCGGGAACCTCGTTGGTGGTCGGATTGGGTAAAAG
>JBATDL010000394.1:0-3784 GCA_049663445.1 Candidatus Competibacter sp. | reverse complement strand
GCTGAGCCTCTTCACCTGGCCCACCGTCGCTCGCCCCGCGTCGCGCAAGCTGCTGATGAATCAGTTCCGGGTCGCCGGATTGGCCTATTACGACGTGGAGACGGCGATCCATCGAATGCAGGCCGGCGATCCGTTGCGCCTGGTGGCGGAACCGGCCAACCCCCACGATGAATTCGCCGTGGAGATCTGGCATGGCGAACACAAGCTCGGTTACGTGCCCCGCAGCGACAACCAACATCTCAGCCGGCTGTTGCGCCAGGGCGCGACGCTGGCCTGCGAGGTGTGGGAGGCCGGCCCGGACGCCACCGTATGGGAAATGGTCCGGGCCAGGGTGTACCTGATTGCCTGAGCAGGCCACGATGACGGAAGGAGAGAGTGGCAGGTTCCGCGCACCGAGGTGGCTGACCGCGCCGGTTTTCCGATCTGGGGGCGGGCGCTGTTTCATACCAACGAGGTTATGAGTTGGGAGACCGTGCGCCATTTGGAATGGATGAAGCCGCTGCTGCGCCTGTTCCGCAACTCGGCGGTGCAAGGAGACGCGCCGGCGGAGCTTCGGAACCCAATTCAAAAGGGTGCCGAGTCGTTGCGGTTTTTTGCGTTGCTCGTCACACCAGCACCTCCAGACAGGGCGGGTGGCTGAGAAACGCGATCGGGCTGGCGGTCAGCCCATAAGCGCCGGACTGGAACACCACGATCAGGTCGCCGATGTCGGCTTTCGCCAATTCCATCCGGTCGGCCAGGATATCCAGCGGCGTACACAGCGGCCCGACCACCGAGACCGTCTCCCGTTCGGTGCCGACGACCCGGTTGCCGACCACGACCGGGTAATTCTTGCGGATCACTTGGCCAAAGTTGCCGGATGCTGCCAGGTGATGATGCAAACCACCATTGGCGATCAGGAAGGTATGGCCGCGCGACACCTTGCGGTCCACCACCTCGGCCACGTAGATACCGGCTTCGCCGACCAGATAGCGACCCAGTTCCAGTACCACTTGCACTTGAGGTAGTCGTTCCTTGACCACCGGCAGCCAGCGTTCCAGATTGGCGGCGATCGGCGCCAGATCCAGCGGTCTGTCGCCGGGGAAGTAGGGAATGCCGAAACCGCCGCCGATGTTGAGCAGGCGCATCGGTCCCGGCATGTCGGTCGCCAGCCGCAGTGCCAGTTCGAAACTGCGGTCGTGGGCCTCGACGATGGCCTCGGCGCGCAGATTCTGTGAGCCGGTGAAGATGTGAAAGCCCTGAAAATCCAGTTCCAGCTCGCCGATCCGTCGCAGCAGGGCCGGAACCTGCTCGGCGTCCACCCCGAATGGTTTGGGTCCTCCGCCCATCTTCATCCCGGAGGCTTTTAACTCAAAATCCGGATTGACCCGCACCGCGACCTGGGGTTGACGGCCCTGTTCTTGCCCGAGCCGCGCCAGCGTTTCCAATTCGCTGGGCGATTCCAGATTGACGGTGATGCCGGCGGCGATGGCGGCGGCCAGTTCCGGCGGGCGCTTGCCGGGGCCGGCGAAACTGATCCGGGTCGGGTTCATCCCGGTGTCCAATGCGACGCGCAATTCGCCCAGCGAGGCGACGTCCAGCCCATCCACCAATCCGGCCATGTGCTGGACCACCACCGGCATCGGGTTGGCCTTGACCGCGTAGTGCAGTTCGATGGCCGGCGGCAGCGCGTCGCGCAGCAGCGCCACCCTTTGGTCCAGCAGTCGGCGCTCGTAGGCATAAAATGGCGTTTGCCCAACCCGCGCCGCCAGTTGGGTCAGCGGCATGCCACCCACCCGCAAGCAGTCGTCGACGACCGGAAACTGGCTCATGGGCCAGTGCGTGGGACGGGTTTTACCCATCGGCCATACCCCTTACCCCTTACCTTTTACCCTCAGAAACCGGTTCCAAAAACAGCGCACGGAACGCCTCGACCAGGTTTTTGCGGTCGATCTTGCCGTTGGGATTGCGCGGCAGATCGCCGCAGTGGACGATCACCCGCAAAGGCACCATGAAATTGGGTAGCTGTTGTTTGCAGCGGGCAATCAGCTCGCTTTCGTTGAAATCGTCGCGCAGCGGCCTGACCACCGCAACCACCGCCTGGCCGAGCATCGGGTGTGGAATACCCAGCGCCGCTGCCTCGATGACTTGGCCGCTGCCGTAGAGTACCTCCTCGATTTCGGTGGGACTGACCCGATAACCGGAGGTCTTGATCATATCGTCCTTGCGGCCGATGAAGTACAAAAAGCCCTCTTCGTCCGTGCGTACCGTATCGCCGGACCAGACCGCCAGTTCGGTCAAGGGCAGGCCGGGGTTCTGGCCGGGTGCCGGGCGGAAACGTTCGGCGGTCTTGGCCGGATCGTTCCAGTAACCCAGCGCCACCAGCGCGCCGCGATGCACCAGCTCGCCCGGTTCGCCGGGCGCGCAGGGCGAGCCATCCTCGCGCACCACCAGCACTTCGGCATTGGGGATGGCCTTGCCGATCGAATCCGGCCGGCGCTCGATTTCCGCTGGCGGCAGATAGGTGGAACGGAAAGCTTCGGTCAAGCCGTACATCAGGAAGGGCGTGGTTTTCGGCAAGGCTCGGCGCAGGGCCGTCAGGGTGGCGCGCGGCATGGCGCCGCCGGAGTTGGTGAAATAGCGCAGGTTGTCCACCGCCGCTGCCGGCCATTCCAGCAGCGCCAGTTGTACCCACATCGGCGGCACGGCCGCCAGTCCGGTGATGCGCTCGCGGGCGACCGTGTTGACCACATCGCGCGGCAGCAGATAATCCATCAGCACGACGCACGCGCCGGTGGTGAAGGCGATGGTCATCTGGCTGAGGCCGTAGTCGAAGCTGAACGGCAACAAGGCCAGGATGCGGTCGTCGGCCCGGTTGCCCAGGTATTCGGCGACGCTGAAGGCGCCAGCCAGCATGTTGCGATGCGATAGCACCACACCCTTGGGTTTGCCAGTGCTGCCCGAGGTGTACAGAATGGCGGCCATGTCGATGTCGATCGTTTGCGTCACTACCCGGCTGGTGTTCGCTTCCAGCAAGTCGGGCCAGTCGGTGACTTGGATGTGATGCAAGCGGCGGCTGATGGACGAGGTTCCATCGACCAGCACCAGGCTGTGCAGGTCGGGGCAATCGGCCAGTACCGGCTCCAGCAGGTCTGCCCGGTTATGCGCAGTGATGAGAACCCGAACGTTGCAGTCGCGCAGGATATAGGCCACCTGTTCGGCCTTCAGCAAAGGATTGATCGGTACGAACACGCCGCCGGCCAGCGCGGTACCGAACAGAGCAGCGACGGTTTCCAAGCGTTTCGGCAGATAAACGGCGACCCGCTCGGTTCGATTCAGGTCGAGCGCCAGCAAGCCGCAGGCCGCAGCTTGAATCAGACTGGCGAGAGTGGCGTAATCCAGGCTGGCTTGCCGGTGAACGACTGCGACGGCGGTGGGCGCGCGTTCCGCCTGTTCGAGAATGAGTTCGTGCAGCAGTCTGGCCATGCGTGTGGGTGAAAGGAACCTAGTGGGCGGATGGTGAATATCATTATGAACGATAATAGCCGGCGCGGTGGCGAACGTCGGCAGGATAATTTTCCGGCTGGCTTGGAGGGGGAAGCACATGAAATCCCAGCGGATCGAACCGACCCTGGTGCTGTATACAACAAGTGGTTGTCATTTATGCGAACAGGCTGAGGCACTGGTTCGGCGGCAAACCGCTTGGGTCAGCACGGTCGAGATCATCGACGATGCGGAGTTGCTGGAGCGGTACGGTATCCGCATCCCGGTCCTGCGCCACCTGGACACCGGCAACGAGCTGGAT
>JBATDL010000393.1:0-2027 GCA_049663445.1 Candidatus Competibacter sp. | reverse complement strand
CCATCCGAGTTGTCGCCTTCTATACTCAACTCACTCGATAAATATGGCGACTGAGGTTTCGCCGCGCCACCAGCGACCCACGGTGCGGTCGCCAACTCGATCCGGTGAGGGCAGTATGATCCACGGTGTGTTATTTGATCTGGAAGGCGTGCTGTACATCGGCGGCCATCCTCTGCCCGGTGCCCGCGAAGCCTTGCTCAGCCTGCGCGCGGCCGGTATTCCGACCCGTTTCGTCACCAATTCCACCCGCCAGACGCGCGGTGCGATCATCAACCGGCTGGCTCGGATCGGATTGGAGGTCTCGCTCCAGCACCTGTTTACCCCGGTGGTCGCGGCGCGCAACTACCTGATCGCCCGCAAGCTGACGCCGCATTTGCTGGTGCATGCCGACATCCAGGGCGAATTTGCCGACCTGCTGGGCGGGCCGCCCGGCGCGGTCCTGCTCGGCGACGCCGGCAAAGCCTTCAGCTACGAGACGCTCAATGAGTGCTTCCGGCTGCTGCTGGACGGCTTGCCGCTGCTGGTGATGGGTTCCAACCGCTATTTCCGCGAAAACGGTCAGTTGAGCCTGGATATTGGCCCGTTCATGGCCGCGCTGGAGTACGCCGCCGAACTGGAAGCCGTGGTGCTGGGCAAACCCTCCTTGGCGTTTTTCCAGGCGGCGGTCAACAGCTTCAACTTGCCGCCTCAGGATGTGGTGATGGTCGGCGACGACGCCGAGATGGACGTGTGCGGCGCACTGGCGGCCGGTTTGCGCGGTGTGCTGGTACGCACGGGCAAGTACCGTCCGGGCGACGAAGCCAAGGTCGATCCTCACGGTGGCCGGGTGTTCAACGATCTCGACGCGGTGATCGATTACATTCTTTGAAACGCTGCTATTGCGGGTAGAATCCGCCCTCGTTTTCAACCCCTCTTCCGCTGGCGGTTCCGGAAAAGCCTTGGCCGACTCGCCTCCCCTTCCGCACCGAATCGGAGTTCTCATGCGCGTTCTGTTTCCCGATATCAAACCCTACGCTACTCAACGCCTCGTGGTGGACTCGCTACATACTCTGTATGTCGAGGAATGCGGCAATCCCAATGGCCTGCCGGTCCTGTTCCTGCACGGCGGTCCCGGCGCCGGTTGCGAACCGATGCACCGGCGTTTCTTCGATCCGCAACGCTACCGTATCGTACTGTTCGATCAGCGCGGCAGCGGGCAATCCAGCCCGCACGCCGAACTGCGCGACAACACCACCTGGCACTTGGTGGCGGACATCGAAAAGCTGCGCGAACACTTCAACATCGACCGCTGGGTGGTGTTCGGCGGCTCCTGGGGCTCGACCCTGGCGCTGGCCTACGCCGAAACTCACCCGGATCGAGTGCTGGGCCTGATCCTGCGCGGGGTATTCCTGTGCCGCGACCGGGATATCCATTGGTTCTACCAGCACGGCGCCAACCGCTTGTTCCCCGACCTGTGGGAGCACTTTCTAGCGCCGATTCCGGCGGCGGAACAAAATGACCTGATCCACGCCTACCACCGACGGCTGACCGGCGCCAACGAACTGGAGCGGCTACGAGCGGCCAGAGCCTGGTCGGTGTGGGAAGGCGCTACCCTGAGCCTGGAAAGCAACCCAGCCACGGTCGAGCATTTCAGCGATGCCCACCGGGCGCTGAGTCTGGCGCGCATCGAGTGCCACTATTTCGTCAATCAGTGCTTCATGGAACTCGACCAGTTGCTGCGCGACGCCGACCGGCTGCGGACCATTCCCGGCGTCATCGTCCACGGCCGCTACGATGTGGTCTGCCCGCTGGACAATGCCTGGGCGCTGTACCAGTCCTGGCCGGAAGCAGAGCTGCGGATTGTCTCGCCGGCCGGGCATGCCGCCAGCGAACCGGGCATCGTCGATGCGCTGATCACCGCCACCCAGGCGTTCGCCGATCGGCTGGCATGATCGGGCTGTTGCAACGGGTGACCGAGGCACGGGTCGAGGTCGGCGGCGACACGGTGGGCGCCATCGCCGCGGGCTTGCTGGTGCTGATCGGGGTCG
>JBATDL010000392.1:0-5378 GCA_049663445.1 Candidatus Competibacter sp. | reverse complement strand
CGCGCTGGGCTCTGTGGTGCTCTCGATGCTGGCGCGGCGCCTTCTTCCGACGCCCGCTGGTCGAACGAGGTATCGCCGCCGGAGTCACCGCGCCCGCCCAGCATTTTCATTTCGTTGGCGACGATTTCGGTGGTGTAGCGGTCCTGACCGTCCTGCCCCTGCCACTTGCGGGTCTGAATGCGGCCTTCGATGTACACCGAGCGGCCTTTTTTCAGGTACTCGCCGGCGATTTTCGCCAGAGCACCGAAGAAGACTATACGATGCCATTCGGTGCGCTCCTGCTTCACGCCCTCGCGGTCCTTGAAGGTTTCGGTGGTGGCGATGTTGATGTGGGTGATCGCGTCGCCGCTGGGCATGTAGCGCACTTCCGGATCCTTGCCCAGATTGCCGATCAGAATCGCTTTGTTGACGCTGGCCATGGCGCTTTCTCCTTATTAATTCCGCGTAAATCTCAATGAGTGGTTAATACGGGCATCATGCCATAGATTGCGGGAATACGTGGACTTGGGGCTTGCCGCTCAGCGTTCCGTCGCCGCATACGTTCGCAGCGCCGCTTCGTCCAGCGCGTGCCGGTCCACCTTGAGATAGGCCACCCCGTCGGCGGCGATGACCACCGCCTCCGCCACCCCCGGCACCTGCGTCAGCCGCGCCGCCAGATCCCAGGCTTGCCCCTCGTCCAGCGCGCCCACGTTCAGCAGGTAGCTGCTCAGATAGTTCGGGTTCCGCATGGTCCAGGCCACCAGCAGCCAGGCCAGCGCGGCCAGTGTCGCGAAAGCGAACACCCCCTGGAGGCCGATCCGCCCGTGCAGCAGGCCGCCCAGCGCCCCGCCGGCAAACGCCCCCAGGAACTGGCTGCTGGAATAGACGCCCATCGCCGTGCCCTTGGCGTCGGGCGGCGCCATTTTGGCGATCAGCGAGGGCAGTGTGGCTTCCAGCAGGTTGAAGCCAGTAAAGAACGCCAGCATCAGCAGGCTGATCTCCAGCACGCTATCGTGCAGGGTCAACAGGCCGAACTCGGTCAGTGCCAGCAGCAGAATCGCCCCCAGGAACACCGGTTTGAGCTGGCGTTGCTTCTCGGCGACGATGATGAACGGCACCATCGCCGCTATCGAGAACAGCAGCGCCGGCAGATAGACTTCCCAGTGCTTCCCGCTCGCCAGACCGGCGTCGCGCAGCGCCAGCGGCACGGCAACGAAGGTGGCGGTCAGCAACAGGTGCAAGGTGAAGATGCCGAAGTTGAGTCGCAGCAACTGGGAATCGAACAGCACCCGGCCGAACTGGGAGGCGACCGGCTCGGCGTCACGGTGAATCCGGCTGAGCACGGGATCGGGCACCCGGAAGCGCACCACGGCCATGCCGAGCAGGGCGAACAGGCCGGTCAGCCAGAAGATGCCGGGCACCCCGATCCAGCCGTTCAACACCGGTCCCATAATCATCGAGACGGCGAAGGACAGGCCGATGGTGATGCCGATGAAGGCCATCACCTTGATGCGGTGTTCCTCGCGGGTCAGATCAGCCGCCAGCGCCATCACCGCCGCCGACACCGCGCCGCCGCCCTGCAACGCCCGGCCGAGGATCACTCCCCAGATGGAATCGGCCAGCGCCGCCGCCACGCTGCCCAGGGCGAAGATCAGCAGGCCCAGATAGATCATTCGCTTGCGGCCGTAGCGGTCGGACAGGAAGCCAAAGGGAATCTGGAACAGCGCCTGGCTGAAGCCGTAGATGCCGATGGCCAAGCCCGCCAGCGCTGGCGTGTTGCCGCGCAGGTGTTCGGCGTACAGCGCGAACACCGGCAGGATCATGAACAAGCCCAGCATTCGCAGTGAAAACACGCTCGCCAGCCAGAATGCCGTCTGGCGTTCGTCGATGGTCATTCCGTCATGCACTAAACCGGCTGCCTTCATCCTGCTTCAAATCTCCGTCTGTTTTCGGGTCAAGAACACCAATAATACTACCCTCGATCCTTGCCCGCATGGACAAGCGGGCTCGTTATCAAACGCTGGGTTTTTTGCGGCTCCCAATCGGTCAGCCTGGCGCCGGACGGCCGTAATGCCGACCCTGAGCTGAATCACCCGACAGCCTTTCGGCAAGGTCCGGCGGGGACGACCCCGCTTTCCGGTCCGTACCGTCTGGGTGCAGGGTTCAAACAAGACGTGGCCTTGGCGGCGCTCCCCATCGGATAGATAAGGTCAAGTTCTGGCTGCGCTTCACGTCAGCAACAGTGTCTTCATCACTTCGGTAGAACTCGACAAATGAACAGATACCAGGGTAAATCAGTGGTTCAAGCCCAGTGCCAAAACCACTTCTTGCTACAAATAAATACGGTGGGCGCTGCCGATCTTCAAATATGGGCATTCCGATTGCATCGCCTCTTTTGGCATCAGCACATGCATGGGTTGGCTTGGTTTCTATATTATATTTAATAATTAAAAACATAAAGTTATTTAATGCTTGAGAACTATTATCATTTATAATATGATGTTTCCAACATGTAGAAATACCGACAGTGTTGTTATGTGTCACCGATAGGGCTTCCTTACCCGGCCAGCCGCAAGCATCCGTTTCCTTGCAACAACTAAGGGCAACATAGCTATGACTCAAGCCTTCGATAAAGATGCCGCGATCCGGATACTAAACCGGGTTCTCGAACTGGAGTTGGCGGGCGTGGTGCGCTACACCCACTACGCGTTGATGGTGTACGGCTACAGCCGTATTCCCATCGTCGGCTGGCTCAATGCGCAAGCCGATGAAAGTCTGCTGCATGCTCGTCAAGCAGGGGAATTGATTACCAGTCTGGGTGGTCACCCCTCGCTGGGCATTGGGCCGTTGCTGGAAACGCATCAGCACGACATCGGCGATATCCTGCGGGAATCGCGGGCGCACGAGGGCGAGGCGCTCAAGGCGTACTACGAACTGCTGGATTGCGCGCGGGATCGGGATGTGCGCCTGGAGGAATATGCCCGGACCATGATTGCCGAGGAACAAACCCACCTGGATGACGTGGACAAGATGCTGCGGGTGCCGAGCCAGACCCAAACCGCCACTGTCGGGAGTACCTGAATGAATACCTACAACGAACAGGAACGCCAGGCGTTTGCGCTGGACTTGAGTCTCACTCAACCGCTGGGGCAGATGCGGCGGGGCAGTGTCGGTCGCATCCTGGCCGTGAGTGGCGGAGCGGGTGATCGCGATGTCGAACGCGGTCTGCTGGAAATGGGGTTTGTGGAAGGCGCGCGAGTCGAAGTGCTGCACCACGGTTTTCTGGGGCAGGACCCGCTGGCCGTGCGCATCAACCAGACCATGACCATCGCCTTGCGCCGTTGTGAAGCCAATACCGTGCTGGTCGGGCCGCTACACGATGCGGCGATGGACGCCGAACCGGCGATGACCCTGGAGTATGCGTCATCATGACCGCGATCCTCGCCAACGAGGCGGTCCGGTTGGCGAGGATCGCGTTGGTGGGTCCGCCCAACAGCGGCAAGACCACCCTGTTCAACACCTTGACCGGCGGTCGACAAAAGACCGGTAATTATCCCGGCGTGACCGTCGAGCGGAAAAGCGGCCGGCTGCGGACGCCGGTCGGTCATGCGGTCGAACTCCTCGACTTGCCCGGCAGTTACAGTCTGCGGGCGCGCAGCCCCGACGAAGCCATCACCCGCGATGTCGTGCTGGGCCGGCAGGTGAGGGAGGCGTTGCCGGATGCCGTGGTCTGCGTGACCGACGCCACCAATCTGAGCCAGCATCTGCGGTTGCTGCTGGAACTGCGACAATTGGGTCGACCGCTGATTCTGGCGCTTAACATGATGGATATCGCCCAGAAGCGTGGGTGCCAGATCAGCATTGAGGCGTTATCCCGGCAGTTGGGCATTCCGGTGGTGACCACCGTGGCGATGCACAAGAATGGGGTGCAAGACCTGCTCGGCCAAATCGATACGCTATTAAAGCAGATCCCGGCCACCAGCGAGGCGGCCGCGATCGACGCCTGGGTGGAACCCTCGCCGGAAGCGATTCGCGCCTACCACCGGGAGGTGGAGCGCCTGTTGCGGGAAGCGGTTATTCAGGAGGGAGCGCCGGAGCGCCTCACCCGGCGACTCGACCAGGTCCTACTGCATCCGGTGGCCGGCCCGCTGATTCTGCTCGGCCTCCTGTTCCTGATGTTCCAAGCCGTGTTCAATTGGGCGGCGGCGCCGATGGACTGGATCGACGGCGGCATGACCAGCCTGCAACAGTGGCTCTCCGCGCACATGACGGAGAGCCTGCTGAAGAGTCTGGTGATTGATGGCGTCATCGCCGGAGTCGGCGGCGTAGTGATCTTTCTGCCGCAAATCCTGATCCTGTTCCTGTTTATCCTGTTGTTGGAAGACTTTGGTTACATGGCCCGCGCCGCGTTCCTGATGGATCGCCTGATGAGCGTGGTCGGCTTGAATGGACGCGCCTTTATTCCCTTGCTATCCAGCTTCGCCTGCGCCATTCCCGGCATCATGGCGGCGCGCACCATCGCGCATCCTCTGGACCGGCTGACTACGATTTTGATTGCACCGCTGATGACCTGCTCGGCGCGGCTGCCGGTGTATGTCCTGCTGATCTCGGCCTTCATTCCCAACACGGTGGTCTGGGGTGGAATCGGCTTGCAGGGACTGGTCATGTTCGGCCTGTACGCGACGGGCATCGTCGGCGCGCTGGTCGTGGCGGGCGTGTTGCGGCTGACCCTGTTACGCGGCGACCGGCAGCCTTTGCTGATGGAACTGCCCAGCTATAAATGGCCCAATCCCGCCAACGTGTTGCTGGGGTTGCTGGAACGCACTCGAATTTTTATGCGACGGATCGGCACGATTATTCTGAGCGTGATGGTCGTGCTGTGGTTTCTGGCGTCCTTTCCTTCTCCGCCGCAAGGCGCTACGGAACCGGCCATCTATTACAGCTTCGCCGGCATGATCGGGCATGGGTTGCAGCCTTTGCTGGCGCCCATTGGCTTCAACTGGCAGATCGCCATTGCCTTGGTGCCGGGGCTGGCGGCACGCGAAGTGGCGGTGGCGGCGCTCGGCACCGTGTATGCGCTGAGCGGCGACGAAGGTGCGATTAGCGATGCGCTGACCACGACCCTGGCGCATGATTGGACGTTGGCGACGGCCTTGGCGTTATTGGCTTGGTACGTGTTCGCTCCGCAGTGTTTGGCGACACTGGCCGCCGCGCGGCGCGAGACCAATTCCTGGCGCTGGCCGACCTTCATGTTCGTCTACCTGATGGTGTTGGCCTATCTCGCTGCCTTTATTACCTACCGGGTGGCGTTGGCGCTGGGAGGGGGTTGAGATGATGTGGCAGGATGGTTTGGCGCTGTTCATCGTGGCGGTCGCCGCGCTGGTCGTGCTGCGAATGTA
>JBATDL010000391.1:0-18167 GCA_049663445.1 Candidatus Competibacter sp. | reverse complement strand
CTGCAAATGGTGACGGACGGCCGCACGCTGCGCTTTACCCTCAACGGCGGCAATCTGCGCGCTCAGACCGACAGACGCACCGCCACCGGCCAAGTCAAGCTGGATCTGGCGCAGACCGGGCAGTTACAGGCCGATGCTCAGGTGCGCGATCCCTTCGGCGTCGCCCGCGTGGACGGCAAAATCGTCGCCGCCATCACCGATCTGAGCCTGATCTCGTTGTTCGCGCCGCAAGCACAGGAGGTTACCGGTCAACTGCGGGCGGATGTCAGCGTGACCGGCACGATTCCCAAGCTGGCGCTGCGCGGCGCGATCCGCCTGGAAAACGCCGGCGCGGCGATTCCGGCAGCCGGCATCAAATTGGAGGATTTGCAGTTCGCCGCCATCAGCAGTGGCCAGGGGCCGCTGCAACTGAGCGGCTCGCTGCGCTCCAAACCTGGCCAACTGCAACTAAGCGGCGAAGTAGACCCACTGAAACCGCAACTACGGCTGAACATCAAGGGCCAGGATTTTCAGGTCTTTGATACCTCCGATATCCGTATCCGGCTCAGCCCGGATCTGAAGCTGGAAGTCACTCGGGAACTGGTGCGCGTCGACGGGCAGGTCACCATCCCACAGGCGTATTTGAGCCCCGGCGGCGTGGGCGACGGCCCGAGTCCGATCGCATCTTCCGAAGACGTGGTGATCATCAACGACCGCGACGGCAAGGGGAAACCCCAGATCAGGGGGCCGGCCATTTACGCTCAGGTGCGGGTGATCCTGGGCGACGACGTGCAAGTGGTCACCCCGGCGTTCCAGGGCAAGCTCAGGGGCAATCTGCTGGTGGTGGAGACGCCGGAACTGGCGCCTCGCGGCAGCGGCAGCGCCGAAATCGTCGCGGGCACGTACAAAATTTACGGTACCGAGATCGATATCCAGCGGGGGCGGGTGCTGTTCAGCAACAGCCCGCTCGACAACCCCGGGCTGGATATGCGAGCGGCGCGCACGTTCAGCAGCAGCCTCAGCGACAACACCACAGTCGGCGCCCAAGTCCAGGGTACGCTGAAGAAACCGCGACTGACCTTGTTTTCCGATCCATCAATGCCCCAAAGCGACATTCTGTCCTACCTGGTTTTGGGCCGGGCGCCCCAAGGGAGCGGCGGCGAATCGGCGATGCTGTTCAAAGCCGCCAGCGCCCTGGGTTTGGGCGGCGATGCGCTCGCCAAGGGGCTGGGCGGTGCGGTTGGGCTGGACACCGTGCAACTCGGCACGGGAACCAATGGAAAAAATGGAAAAAATGGAAAAAATGGAACCGACGAGGAAGGCACGTCGCTGACGCTTGGCAAGTATCTAACCCCGGATCTGTACGTCGGGTACGGGGTCGGTTTGATCAATGCCGTCAACACCATCTACATCAAGTACCGACTGACCAAGCACCTCATGTTCGAATCCGACAGCAGCGCCCTCGGCTCCGGTGCCGACCTGATTTACAACATCGAGCGTTGAATCGTGCCCCTCGCCCACAAACGAGGATTTCTCAGCGCGAATAGTCCGGTTCGTGGCCGGCTTTCCACTTGATGTTGCAGCCGATGCTGGGTTGCTGCGCGGACGGGAGCAGCCGGCCGGCTAGCAACGCATCCACTGCCGCCCGCAGATCGCTCCCGGTCACCGGGACCTTGTTGCCGGGCCGGCTGCCGTCGAATTGGCCTCGATAGGCCAGTTTGCGGCCAGCGTCGAATAGGAAGAAATCCGGCGTGCAGGCGGCACGGTATGCCTTGGCGACCGACTGGCTCTCATCGTGGAGATAGGGGAAGGAATAACCAAAGGTCTTGGCTTCCACAGCCATTTTCGCTGGGCTGTCATCGGGATAATGGGCAGCATCGTTGGCACTGATCGCCACGATGGCCAAACCTTTCGCCTGATAGTCGCGGGCAAATTGGATCAGCCCCTGGCGGATGTGCTTAACGAACGGGCAATGATTGCAGATCACCATGACCAGCAAGGCCGGAGCGTCCTGAAAATCGCCGAGGGATACCGTTTTGCCGGTCATCGGCTCGGGCAGACTGAAGTCGGGGGCGAGCGTGCCCAAGGGCAACATGGTGGAAGCGGTTTGCGCCATAATGCTATATTTCCTTTACGGTAGTCTGATTAAAGATGCGCAGGCCAGCGGCCAGCACCCGGACCTTGGATCAGACCCTCCGCCACGGCGTTCGGTTGCGCCACAGCCCGTTTCAGGCCACCGCCGCATTCGAAGGCGCGGCAAGTGCGTTCAAACGGCTACCCGACCGATCCGGACACCCGAACCAAGCGGACAACTGACGGTCAATCCCGACGAATCGGATGGTTTTCCAACCTCCGTCGCATCGCTTTACCCATCAAACCAACCCCTCCCATTTCAGGAGAATCATTCCAATGCAACGCTCAAGGCAGCCGCTTTGGCTGATCGCCGTTTTCGCCCTGCTGTGGAACGCGACCGCCAGCGCGGCGGACTATCCCGACTTCGTTACCCTAGTCGAACGCTATAGCCCGGCAGTGGTCAGCATTAACACCAAATCGGAACCCAAGGAAAAGGACCGGACCTGGCGCGGCCATCCGTCAATCCCCGAAAACAGCCCGTTCTTCGACTACTTCAAGAAATTCTTCGATCAGATGCCCGAGCTGAGCCCACAGCCACGCTCTTCGGTCGGTTCCGGCTTCATCCTCTCGGCGGATGGGTACGTGGTCACCAACGCGCATGTCGTCGAAGATATGGATAGCATCATTGTCGGCCTGTCCGACCAGACCGAACTGCCCGCCGAGGTCGTCGGCAAGGACACCCGCAGCGACATCGCCCTGCTCAAGGTCAAAGCCAACACTCCCCTGCCGACCGTTAAAATCGGCAATATCGGCAAGGTCAAGGTCGGACAGTGGGTGCTGGCCATCGGCTCGCCCTTCGGCTTCGAGCGCAGCGCCACTCAGGGCATTATCAGCGCACTGGGCCGCAGCCTGCCCAGCGATAACTACGTGCCCTTCATTCAGACCGACGCCGCCATCAATCCGGGTAACTCCGGCGGCCCGCTGTTCAACCTCGACGGCGAAGTCATCGGCGTCAACTCGCAGATCTACAGTCGCTCCGGCGGCTACCAGGGTCTCTCCTTCGCCGTCCCGATCGATGTGGCGGTGGAAGTGGTGGAGCAGCTCAAGACCGGCGGCAAGGTCGCCCGCGGCTGGCTGGGCGTGCTGATTCAGGAAGTCACGCCGGAGCTGGCCCAGTCCTTCGGCCTCGACAAACCGCGCGGCGCCCTGGTCGGTCAGGTGATGGCCGAGGGTCCAGCGCTGGCGGCCGGCGTTAAGGCCGGCGACATTATCGTCACCTTCAACGGCCAGCCGGTCCACCATTCCAGCGAACTGCCGCTGATGGTCGGTCGCGCCCGGCCCGGCAGCAGCTTGCCGCTGACCGTGATCCGCGACGGCAAGGAACAGACCCTGACGGTCCAGCTCCAGGAACTGCCCGAGGAAGCCAAACTGCAACAGGCCATCGCCGAACCGCCGGCCCGCAACCGGCTCGGCCTGACTGTAACCGAACTGCCCGCCGACCAGCGCCAGCAGGGCGAACAGGGCGTGCTGGTCAAGGATGTCAAGGAAGGCCCGGCCGCCAGCGCCGGCATCCGTCCCGGCGACATCATCACCCGCATCAACAACGCCGAAGTGGCCAATCCGGCCCAGTTCGCCGAACTGGTCGGGCAACTGCCGGCCGGACGCCCCGTGCCGATGCTGGTCAAGCGCAATAACGGCGCGCTGTTCCTGGCGCTGACTCTCCCTGAAAAGGAATGACCGCCACCCGCTAAGCGGCGAGCGTATTGCAAGGCAACATTCACAGAAACCGCGCTTCAACGCTACAATAGCCGCGCTCTTCACGCTGGAATACGCTGGCCATGCTATCGGCGAGCGTGTTCCGGCCGCTCCCATGCTGGAGCCCAACCGCGCCGGTCGCCCGTACCCGCGAGCACCGGAACACATATAACCAAGGAGGTTTTTCCGTGCTCGAAAACTATCGCCAACAAGCCGCTGAACGCGCTGCTCTGGGCATTCCCGCGCTGCCGCTGGACCCGCGGCAAACCGCCGATCTGGTCGAATTGCTCAAAAACCCGCCTCAGGGCGAGGAAAGCTTCCTGCTCGAACTGATCACCCACCGGGTGCCGGCCGGCGTCGACCAGGCCGCCTACGTCAAGGCCGCCTTTCTGGCCGCCGTCGCCAAGGGCGAAGCCCAATCGCCGCTGATCTCCCGAGTCCGCGCCACCGAACTGCTGGGCACCATGCTGGGCGGCTACAACATCCAGCCGCTGATCGACCTGCTGGACGACGCCGAGTGCGCCCCCGCCGCCGTCAAGGCACTGTCGCTGACTCTGCTGATGTTCGACTACCGGCATGGCGTCAAGGAAAAGGCCGACGCCGGCAACGCCCACGCCAAACAGATCATGCAGTCCTGGGCCGAGGCCGAATGGTTCACCAACCGTCCCAAGGTCCCCGAAAAAGCCACCGTCACCGTGTTCAAGGTGTCCGGCGAGACCAACACCGACGACCTGTCTCCCGCCCCCGATGCCTGGAGCCGCCCCGATATCCCGCTGCATGGCTTGGCGATGCTGAAAATGGCGCGGCCCGGCATCGAACCCGACGAGCCCGGCAAGATCGGCCCCTTGAAGCTGATCGAGTCGCTCAAAACCAAGGGCCATCCGGTCGCCTACGTCGGCGATGTGGTCGGTACCGGCTCCAGCCGCAAATCCGCCACCAATTCGGTGCTGTGGTGGACCGGCGAGGACATTCCCTACGTCCCCAACAAGCGCTTCGGCGGTTACTGCCTGGGCGGCAAGATCGCGCCGATTTTTTTCAACACGCAGGAAGACGCGGGCGCGCTGCCGATCACCGATTGCGATGTGACCAAGATGAACATGGGCGATGTCATTGACATCTATCCCTATCAGGGCGTGGTCAAGAATCACGACAGCGGCGCCGAACTCAGCCGCTTCAGCTTCAAGTCCGACGTGCTGCTGGACGAAGTGCAGGCCGGCGGGCGCATCAACCTGATCATCGGCCGCGGCCTGACCGACTGGGCGCGCGAAGTCATGGGTCTGGCGCCGTCCACCGTGTTCCGCCGCCCGATGGTGCCGCAGAGTTCCAGCAAGGGTTTCACCTTGGCGCAAAAGATGGTCGGCAAGGCCTGCGGCGTGGCCGGTATCCGTCCGGGCACCTACTGCGAACCGAAGATGACCACGGTCGGTTCGCAGGACACCATCGGCCCGATGACCCGCGACGAGTTGAAGGATCTGGCCTGTCTGGGCTTCTCCGCCGATCTGGTCATGCAGTCGTTCTGCCACACCGCCGCCTATCCCAAGCCGGTGGACGTGCAGACCCACCACACCCTGCCCGACTTCATCTCCAGCCGCGCCGGCGTGGCGCTGCGACCGGGCGACGGTATTATCCACTCCTGGCTGAACCGGATGCTGCTGCCCGACACCGTCGGCACCGGCGGCGACTCGCACACCCGCTTCCCTATCGGTATCAGCTTCCCGGCCGGCTCCGGCCTGGTGGCCTTTGCGGCCGCGACCGGCTCCATGCCACTGGATATGCCGGAATCGGTGCTGGTGCGATTCAAGGGCCAGATGCAACCCGGTATCACCCTGCGCGATCTGGTCAACGCCATCCCCTACGCCGCAATCCAATCCGGCCTGTTGACCGTGGCGAAGGAAGGCAAGAAGAACATCTTCTCCGGCCGTATCCTGGAAATCGAGGGTCTGCCGGACCTGAAAATCGAGCAAGCCTTCGAGCTGTCCGACGCCTCCGCCGAGCGCTCCGCCGCCGGCTGCACGGTGCGGCTGAACAAGGAGCCGATCATCGAGTACCTGAATAGTAACATTACGCTGCTCAAGTGGATGATCGCCAACGGCTATCAGGACGCCAAGACCCTGGAGCGCCGCATCAAGGGCATGGAGGAGTGGCTGGCCAACCCGACCCTGATGGAACCGGACGCCGACGCCGAATACGCGGCGGTGATCGACATCAACCTGGCCGACATCAAGGAGCCGTTGCTGGCCTGCCCCAACGATCCCGATGACGTTAAGACCCTAGCCGATGTGGCCGGCGATAAGATCGACGAAGTGTTCATCGGCTCCTGCATGACCAACATCGGTCACTACCGCGCAGCCGGCAAGGTGCTGACCGGCCGATCCGGCATTCCGACCCGGCTGTGGATTTCGCCACCGACTAAGATGGACGCCCATCAGTTGAGCGAAGAAGGCTACTACGCCATCTACGGCAGCGCCGGGGCGCGCATGGAGATGCCCGGCTGCTCGCTGTGCATGGGCAATCAGGCGCGGGTGGCCGACGGCGCGACCGTGGTCTCCACCTCGACCCGCAACTTCCCCAACCGACTGGGCAAGGGCGCCAACGTCTACCTCAGTTCGGCGGAACTGGCGGCGGTCTGCGCGCTGCTGGGCAAGATTCCGACCTTCGAGGAATACATGAGCTACATGGGCGAGATCGGCGCTAAGGGTGCCGAGATCTACCGCTATCTGAACTTCGATCAGGTACCGGAATATCGCGAAGTGGCGGATAAGGTGAAGCTGGCGGCCTGAACCGCACAAGCGACATCAAGAAGGAGGCGGTAAAACGAAACCCCAGCGCAACAAGCTGGGGTTTTTGTGGTGGCAGTCATCGGGCATCATCCCGAAGCGATTGAACCTGCACGGACGGCACCGGTCAACGCTGGTATATCCTCCAACGGAGATTTGCGACATGTTCGGTTTCCGCACCCGACACAAGCTCACCCTGCCCCGCCCAGAAGATGCTCTGCCCGGCCGTGCCCAAGCACTCCCCGTTCCAGAACGCCATTACGTCAACGGTAACCGCCTGACTCCCCCCTTTCCCGAAGGCATGAATCTGGCGCTATTCGGCATGGGCTGTTTCTGGGGCGCGGAACGGCTGTTCTGGAAGTTGCCCGGCGTGTATTCGACCATGGTTGGCTACGCCGGCGGCCATACCCAAAATCCCACATACGAGGAAGTTTGCAGCGGGCTAACCGGTCACGCCGAGGTGGTGCGGATCGTGTTCGACCCGCAAGTCATCGGCTATGTCGAACTGCTGAAGGCATTCTGGGAGTCGCACGACCCCACCCAGGGCATGCGCCAAGGCAACGATACCGGCACCCAATACCGTTCGGCGATCTACTGTTACGACCCGGATCAGCAGGCCGCCGCCGAAACCAGTCAAGCCGCTTACCAGCGCTTGCTGCACGATTCCGGTTACGGCTCGATCACCACGGAGCTTCGCGCCGCGCCCGACTTTTATTATGCCGAGGACTATCACCAGCAATATCTGGCCAAAAATCCCGGCGGCTACTGCGGGCTGGGCGGCACCGGGGTGGCCTGTCCGGCAGGACTGGTGGCATCCTCAACAGCTTGATGATAACCTTACGTTTGCATGGTGAAACCCGACTCAGCCGAGTCCTCCCTCACCACTATCCCTACCCGGACAGGGGTGGTTTAACCCCATCCGCCGATTCTTCAGCCTCAGACACCCAACACAGAGGGGATTTTATCGATGGCACTCACTCACGACGGCGCAAACCGCACCAGAAACGCCAAGCTGTTGAAATGGGTAGATGAAATAGCCGCCCTGACTCAGCCTGATCGCATCGTCTGGTGCGACGGCTCGGAGGAAGAATATCAGCGTCTATGCGACGAAATGGTTGCCTCCGGGACCTTCACCAGACTGAACCCGGAAAAACGGCCCAACTCCTATCTCGCTCGCTCCCATCCGTCCGATGTGGCGCGGGTCGAAGATCGCACCTTCATTTGCAGTCTGAACAAAGAGGATGCCGGCCCGACCAACAACTGGGCACCGCCGGATGAAATGCGGGCACAGCTGAAAGGACTGATGAACGGCTGTATGAAGGGTCGCACCTTGTATGTGATCCCATTCAGCATGGGTCCCATTGGCAGCCCGATTGCTCAGATCGGCATCGAGATCACCGATTCGCCCTACGTCGTGACCAACATGAAGATCATGACGCGCATGGGCCAGAAAGTGCTCGACACGCTGGGCAGCGATGGCTTCTTTGTACCATGCGTCCACTCGGTCGGCGCGCCGCTGGCTCCCGGTCAGCAGGATGTCCCCTGGCCATGCGAGCCGGACATCGGCCGCAAGGCCATCGTGCACTTCCCCGAGACCCGTGAAATCTGGTCCTACGGCTCAGGCTATGGCGGCAACGCCCTGCTGGGCAAGAAGTGCTTGGCGTTGCGGATCGCCTCGTCCATGGCCCGCGACGAAGGCTGGCTGGCCGAGCACATGCTGATCCTCGGTCTCGAATCGCCCAAGGGTGACAAGACCTATGTCGCGGCGGCTTTCCCCAGCGCCTGCGGCAAGACCAACCTCGCCATGATCGTCCCGCCCAAGGGCTTCGGCAATTGGAAGGCGCTGACCGTCGGCGACGACATCGCCTGGATTAAACCCACCGCCGATGGCACGCTGCGCGCCATCAATCCCGAAGCGGGATTCTTCGGCGTCGCGCCCGGCACCTCCTACGATTCCAACCCGATGGCGATGGAATCCTGCAAGGAAAACTCCATCTTCACCAATGTCGTGCTAACCGATGATGGCGACGTGTGGTGGGAAGGCATGGGCGTGGAAGCCCCGGCGCACGGTATCGACTGGCAGGGTAACGATTGGACGCCGGATTGCGGTCGGGTGGGTGCGCATCCCAACTCCCGCTTTACCGCGCCTGCTGGGCAATGCCCGACCATCGACCCGGCCTGGGAAGATCCCGCCGGCGTGCCGATCTCGGCCTTCATCTTCGGCGGTCGCCTGTCCAAGACCTTCCCGCTGGTCTACCAAGCCTTCGATTGGAACCATGGCGTGTTCATGGCGGCCACCATGGGTTCGGAAGCCACGGCGGCGGCTATCGGCGTGACCGGCATTCGTCGCGATCCCTTTGCCATGCTGCCGTTCTGCGGCTACAACATGGCGAGTTATTGGGGCCATTGGATCAACATGGGCAAGAAGCCGGAGCTCAAGCTACCCATGATCTTCCGCACCAACTGGTTCCGCAAAGGCCCGGATGGCAAGTTCGTTTGGCCGGGTTACGGTCAGAACATGCGGGTCCTAAAGTGGATCGTGGAGCGCGTCAACGGCCAGGTTGGCGCCGTGGAAAGCTCGTTCGGATTGATGCCGCGCTACGAAGATCTGGACTTGGAAGGCCTGGATTTCTCTAAGGAGCAATTCGAAACCATCACCAGCATCAGCCGTGCGGAAGCCCTCAGCGAGATCGAGGAGATCAAGACCTTCTTCGCCAAATTCGGCGCTCAACTGCCGCCGGAACTTGAAAGCCAGCGTCAGGAATTCGGGAAGCGTGCCGAGAAGGCCCCCGAAGTATGGACGGTCGAAGCGGCCTGAAGTCTGGATACCATGGATGGTGAGATGAGGTATTAGGAGCAACAAAAAAGCCGGCGTAAGCCGGCTTTTTTGTTCGTACGTTGGACGCACGGTACTTCGGGGGAGCTTTCACGAAAACCCCTCGCGCATTCTGTTAATTTCCGAAAAACTCGCGGAGTTCCCGCACCACGTCTTCCGGTTTTTCCTCCGGCAGAAAATGCCCGCAGTCCAAAACCTTACCTTCCACTTGGTCGGCGTATTGTCGCCAAACCTCCAGCACGTCGTAGGTCTGGTGAACAAAGCCTTTGGCGCCCCATAACACGAGCAGCGGACAGCGAACCTTCTTACCCAGACTTTCTTCATCATGCCGCAAGTCGATGCTCGCTGCCGCCCGATAATCTTCGCAGGATGCCCGAATGGTTTCCGGGTTGCTGAAACAGCGAATGTACTCGGACACGACTTCGGGTTCGAATTGGGCGTCCGGCGCGCTCCAACGCTTCAGCTTTTCGGTGAGATAGTAGCCTGGGTGGGCTCCAATCATCCGTTCGGGCAGTCCATTCGGCTGGATCAGAAAAAACCAGTGATAGTAACCCGTGGCAAAATTCTGGTCGGTGTGCTTGAACATGTGATAGGTGGGAACAATATCCATGATGCATGCTTTCTTGACTCGATCAGGATAATCGAGTGCCATGCGATGGGCCACCCTGGCGCCCCGGTCATGACCGACCACGACAAATTCCCGGAATCCGAAATACTCCATCACTTCCACCATGTCCCGAGCCATGGCCCGTTTGGAGTAAGCGCCATGATCCGGGGTACTTTTCGGTTTGGAGCTGTCGCCATATCCACGCAAATCCGGACAAATAACGCGAAACTCACCCGTCAATTGCGGTGCAACCTGGCGCCACATGGCATGCGTTTGCGGATAACCATGCAAAAACAGTAGCGGACTACCCGACCCGCCATGCTCCATAAAAATAGCTGCCCCACTAGTGTTAATCTGAATCTTATTGAATTCTTTTCCGAGCATAGCCATAAAACCCCCTCTATTTCAATAATGAGTCGATCGAATATCGATTGACTCCTATATTTTTAGACTCGGCCGCTGGAATCAGTAAGATGATGAGATTACCCACTTAGGTTAGCTTCATTCCCTAAGATTGCTGGTTCGGCGTCTCATCCGGCGGGGCATTGCTTTTATCCAATTTCCGTTGGCGTTTCTCTTCCTGTTTCTCTTCTTGTTTCTTCTTCTTGATCAGATCTTTTTGACGCTTTTCGTACTGATAGTTAGGCTTAGCCAAGGTAGCTCCTTTGATCAGAGGGTAATGGGTAAAGAGGCAACACCGGTCGCCCCTATGGGGTTTGATGCAGAGTTGGATTGGTACAGGTCGTTGTTGGCAAGACTATAATTTCGAGGGACAGACGGACCAATTAGTCGCCGAATTTAGATCCGCAGCGTCCGACGAACCCTTCCTTAATCCCTGTTTCGACTCCGCTCCGCCGGCACATAGAGTTGTTCCATCAAATATTTTTTGAACTCTGCCGTGTATGGTTGGCTTTTCAGCGCCGTATCCATACACAATAGCCATGCATCGCGCTCTTTAGATCCAATCTCAAAACGACTGTGCGCCTGCGGTATTCTTATGGAACCATATTTCTCCATATAAAGTTTTGGGCCACCCAACCAACCGCATAAGAATCGAGCCAGCTTATCTCGTGTAATATTCAGATTTTTTGGATGCATACCTCTGATTTTTTCGGCTTCTGGAAGGCGCTCCATTTCATCATAAAAATCATTGACCAGCTTTCTTATTCCTAATTCACCACCAGCCGCATGATAGGAGGCATCCCCCACTCCATATTGAGGTTTTTCTTTGCGCTTAAATTCTGTAACTTCCAACAAATATACTCCTCATAATTAATCAAAAATCGATACAGGTTTATTTTCTTAAAAACCTTTTTGGAAAACATATAATTCGATTTAGCCATTGAACACTTCAGAGTTTTTTTGCCCTGAATTTCGTCCTGCGCAAGCCAAAAAACTTTCCCGCTATTTCTTTCCAATCAACTCGATTGGATAACCGTCTGGATCTTCGACAAAAGAGATTATCGTGGTCCCCGCGTTCATGGGGCCTGCTTCACGAAGAATCTTGCCATTACGTTTCTTGACTTCCGCCGTGGCCTGATAAACATCATCGACTTCAATGGCAATATGGCCATAGGCGGTTCCCATCTCATAATGATCCACGCCCCAATTGTAAGTCAGCTCGATCACGGCATGATCGGATTCGTCGCCATACCCCAAGAATGCCAAGGTAAACTGGCCATCGGGATAATCTCGTTGGCGCAGCAACTTCATTCCCAGGATCTCGGTGTAAAATTTAATCGAACGATCAAGATTTCCCGTTCTCAGCATGGTGTGAAGAATACGCATGATGCTTCTCCAAAAAAAATCGCGAGTTAAAACCGGCGCACCTCTCTCAAAACACGCCGGCTTCCTCAATTACCGCCGCCCCTTCAGCGCCGCAATCCGCATCCGCAGGGCGTTGAGCTTGATGAACCCACCCGCGTCCTTCTGGTCGTAGGCGCCGGCGTCGTCCTCGAAAGTAGCGATGTTCATGTCGAACAGGCTATCGTCCGACTTGCGACCGGCCACGATCACGTTGCCCTTGTACAGCTTGACCCGCACCGTGCCGTTCACATGGGCTTGCGAAGCATCGATCATGGTCTGCAACAACTTGCGCTCGGGACTCCACCAATAGCCGTTATAAACCAGACTCGCGTAGCGCGGCATTAGTTCGTCCTTGAGATGTGCGACTTCCCGATCCAAAGTCAGCGATTCCATGGCTCGGTGCGCCTTGAGCATGATGGTGCCGCCGGGGGTTTCGTAGCAACCACGCGATTTCATGCCGACATAGCGGTTTTCGACCATATCCAGTCGGCCGATGCCGTGCTCGCCGCCGAGTTGATTGAGTTTAGCCAGCACTGCGGCGGGCGTGAGCGCTTCACCGTCGATGGCTACGATGTCGCCGTTGCGGTAGTCCAGTTCGACGTAGCGCGGCTGATCCGGCGCCTGCTCCGGCGACACCGACCAGCGCCACATCGCCTCGTCCGGCTCGTTCCACGGATCTTCCAGCACGCCGCCCTCGTAGGAAATGTGCAGCAGGTTGGCGTCCATCGAATACGGCGATTTCGTTCCGCGCTTCATCTCGACCGGGATGCCGTGCTGCTCCGCGTAGGCCAGCATTTTTTCGCGCGACAACAGATCCCACTCCCGCCACGGGGCGATGATCTTGATGTCGGGCTTCAGGGCATAGGCGCCCAGCTCGAAGCGCACTTGATCGTTGCCCTTGCCGGTGGCGCCATGGGAGATGGCTTCGGCGCCAGTTTGCACGGCGATTTCGATCTGCCGCTGGGCGATCAACGGTCGGGCGATCGAGGTACCCAGCAGGTATTCGCCCTCGTAAATCGCGTTGGCCCGGAACATCGGAAACACGAAGTCGCGCACGAACTCTTCGCGCAGGTCATCGATGAAGATGTTTTCCGGCTTGATGCCGGCCATCAGCGCCTTCTGCCGCGCCGGTTCCAGTTCCTCGCCCTGCCCCAGATCGGCGGTAAAGGTTACGATCTCGCACTGGTAGACATCCTGCAACCACTTCAGGATCACCGAGGTATCCAGCCCACCCGAATAGGCCAGCACGACTTTCTTGATGTCGGACATAACGCTCCTCACGAATGCCTTCAGTTCAATAACAAGAACGGCCCGGACCCCTCTGGCCCGGACCGCCACAAGCCGCTAGCTTACGGTTTTGCCTCCATGCGTCAAGGCGCGGCGGACGAATCAATCAGAATTGATTGTTATTGAGTATTTATTTTCCATAAGCAATAAGCTATGAACGAACCCTACCTGACCATTCAAGATATCGCGGTGCACTGGAAAATCAGTGTGCCAACCGTCCGTCGGATGATCGCGCGCGGCGAAGTGTCGCCGGTTCGTATCGGACGCGCGGTCAGGATCGAACACTTCGAGCGGACCCGGCGATATGCCGATCACGATTGGATCCGCGTGTAGGAACCCAGCCTCGCGCAGGTGTGGGATAATGCCAACGACGAGGTTTGATGGTAATTCTAAGGTCTAACACCTGGATGCCGGAGGCTTTATTCGGTTCCCTGGAGCAGGGTTCAACGTCAAAGCACAACAATGTCAATAAAAATATAAAAATCTATGCTTTTCCATGAAAAAACTGCAATCCATTCAGGCACTTAGAGGTATTGCACTTCTCGGTGTCATAGGGTTTCACTTCTTGTTCATCGAGAAAAAATACTCTGGTGGAGATTTTTTACTCCCCGACTTTCTACATCTAGGACAGTCCGGCGTCGATCTATTTTTTGTGATTAGTGGCTTCATCATGGTGACCGTCACGAAAGGTCGTTTCACTCTCAACGGAGAGGTGATACGGTTTCTTTGGGGGCGGTTAACCCGCATATATCCGACTTACTGGTTCTATTTCTTCTTAACGCTAGCCATATTTTTAATCAAACCTGCTTGGGTCAATGCCTCGCAAGAACATCAAACCCAGCTTATTTCCTCATTTCTTTTATTGCCCAGCGATCAACTACCGCTGGTCATGGTTGCGTGGTCGCTCATCCATGAATTGTGGTTCTATCTTGTATTTTCTATTTTTCTAAGTTTCCGTGAATGCTTCCTATTGCCATCATTACTGATATGGGGCGCAATCATCACGATCATCAATCTACTCGTTACAGTGACCGACTTTTCTGGAATCGCACTGATTGCCCTTCACCCCTATTCACTTGAATTCATCATGGGCGCACTGGCTGCTCTATTTTTCTACCATGGGCATGCTGCAAGATTGTCTGCACGTAGCGCAACTTTGCTCATTACCCTTGCTTTATCGGTCGGGCTTCCGATGGTTTATATATTCGACATCCTTGAACAAGAGAGCCTTGTGCGTGCGTGTATCATTGGAACCCTGTACGGATTTCTCGTTTATTCCGTTGCAACGATTGAAAAATTGAATCAATTCAGTCTTCCGAAATCCCTGCAATTCCTCGGCGACATTTCCTATACCGTTTATCTATCTCATGTCCTTGTTCTTTCCGCAATCGGTCGATTATGGCTGATGACAACGCCAACACCGAACAGCTTACTCGATAATGTGCTCGTCTGCCTTGCCATGCTAACCGCTGTTGTGGGTTACGGTTGGGTAGGATATCGACTGGTTGAACATCCTCTATTGCGAATTTCACATCGTTTGCGTGCGCGCTGGTTTGGCAATAGCTACCGGAATACGCCCAAGCCGACGATCAATACCGATGCTGCGGGATAAAACCACTCGACATCGGTTAGCTTAGCACATTGCAATGGACACTTTGCGCCAAAAACCAGCGGGCTCTGGACTACCCTCTTTTGCCGAAAGCTTCAATTACCCGCTCTCGTTATCTCCGCCACCATCATGTCTGTCTGTTGAATATTTCTATTGAACACCGCCAACAAGTCAGTGGTTTTTAGATCGTCATTTGAATCCATGGCCGCGACCTTTTCGAGCAAAGGGATACCTTTTTCTGTTTCGCCTTGTCGCGCATACAAATAAGCTTCGCCCTTCAGACAAAGTAAATAAAATCGGACCAGTACCATGTTATTTTCATGGCCTTCGGCAAGCTGTGCCTCGCTGAGTGTGCTCCAATCGTGGGGCAATCCTAATTTTTGCCGCACGACTTCACGGGCTTTTTGACTGATGTCCAAGGCTTCTGGAAAACGGTGTTGATAAAAGAAATAGCGAAACAGAGAGACCAAGACCATCAAATTTTCTGGGGCCAGTTGATAAGCGCGCTGTAAACCCGCCTCGGATGTTCCATCACTGTAATCTTCTGCGGCTTGTTGAAGTAACTGCACAACCTCCTCGGAAGGCGGGTTGTCGAAATACAGCGGTTCGGCATCGAAAGATAATAGATCCACAACGAATTTCCTCAGCGAATCAACAGGATCGGAAGGGCACATTAAAGCCGAAGGGATCGCCACAATCAAGGCGCGAGTAGAGACGTAACCTATGAGAACGCCTATCCTCGCCATGCTACAGTGACGAACCGAGAAAGGTTGCGGCTCAAAATCGTGCTTACGATTTTCCAGCCTTCGCCATTTCCGCCATGATCAACTGGGTCCACGCGCCGGAGCCGGGCAGGTTCTGGCCACCGTCGGCGACCACCCGCGTGCCGGTGATGTAAGACGCCAGTGGCGAAGCCAGGAACACGCTCAGTTGGCCGATGTCGTCCGGCGTACCGAAGCGGCCCAGCGGGATCATCCGCTTCAGCGTGTCGGCGCTGCCTTCCGGCACCAGCCGACGTACCCCTTCGGTGCCCTCGATCGGGCCGGGCGCGATGCTGTTGCAGCGGATGCCGAACCGGCCCCATTCCAGCGCCAGGTTGCGCATCATATTGTCGATGCCCGCCTTGGCGGCGCCGACGTGGGCCTGAAAAGCATAGGGCATGAACGCCTGACCGGCCGAGATAAAAACGATGTTGCCCTGAGTATCCTTGAGCTGCTCGAACGCCGCCCGGCAGGCGTGGAAGCTGCCCAGCAGATCGATGTCCATGACCGACTTGAAACCGTTGGGGCTGATCTGTTCGGCGGCGCAGGGGAAGTTGCCGGCCGCGCCGCAGATCAGAGTGTAAATCGGCCCCAGTTCGTCGCGAGCGCCCTGCATGGCCTTTTCCAATGCGGGATAATCGCGCACGTCGGCAGAATGGGCCGAAACGCGCGCGCCGAGTTCCCGCAGTTCCGCCGCCGCCACGTCCAGCTTCTCTTGCGAGCGACCAACGATGCCGAGATTGGCCCCGAGCGCCGCGAAGTTGCGGGCGATGCCGAGATTGATGCCGCTGCTACCGCCGGTGATGAACACGGTTTTGTCCTGGAACAGATCTTTGGCGAAATAGGAGGTGACGTTCATGACGCTTTCCTGGGTTGGAGGGTGATAATCCTTTCAAGCCTAAGCAAGATTGGGTCGGTGAACCTGGCACGATTGGGCTCACTTGACCGTTGCGACGCCCTTGCCGAGAATCGCCGTCTGATGTTTATCCCTATCGGAGTTCGTCATGGCCGACCGCGATCTATTGATTATAGGAGCTGGTATCAGTGGCTTGAGCATGGCCCATTACGCCACCATCGCCGGCCTGAACGTGCTGGTGCTGGAGCAGGAAGACCGGGTGGGGGGATGCCTGCATTCACACCGTTTCAGCGGCGGGCTGGACGGGTTCTGGCTGGAGTTGGGCGCGCACAGTGGCTTCAACTCCTACGGCAATCTGCTGGCGATCCTGGAACGAATCGGCCTGCTGGGCCGGCTGCAACGCCGGGCCAAGGTCGGTTTCCGGATGTTTGCCGGTGGCGCGGTCAAAAGTATTCCTTCCCAGTTGTACTTCCCGGCGCTGCCGCTGGCGCCGTTCCGGCTGCTTGGCCTGATCAAAACCGGACGCACCGTCGCCGACTACTACGGCCACATCGTCGGCCGACGCAATTACGCGGCGGTATTCGAGCCCGCCTTCAACGCGGTGATCTGCCAGCCGGCCGGCGAGTTTCCCGCCGATAGCCTGTTTCAAGCCCGGTCACGGCGCAAGGACGTGCCACGAAGTTTCACCCTGCCTGGCGGGCTGCAAACCATCGCCGATACCCTGGCCGGGCAAGCAGGTATTCCCGTCGAACTCGGGCAAAGCGCGCGGGAGATCCGGCGCGACGACGAGGGCTTCGTCGTCCGTACCGACCACGCCGAATACAGTGCCCGCGCGCTGTGTCTGGCCACGCCGGTGGTAGCAGCGACCGCGTTGCTGCGCGTGCCTTTTCCCGATATCGCCGGGCGGTTGGCGGAAATCGATATCGCCAAGGTCGAATCGGTTGGGGTAGCGCTACCGGCCGCGCGATTATCCCTGCCGCCGGTGGCGGGATTGATCGGCCGGGGCGAACCGTTTTACTCGGCGGTGTCGCGCGATACCGTGCCCGATGCCAATTGGCGAGGTTTTACCTTCCACTTCCGGCCCGGCGTGTTGGGCGAAGAAGAAAAGGTTGAACGAATCGCCCAGGTGTTCGGTATCGATCACGCTCTGCTCGAATCCGGGAACGTGGTGTCCAAGCCCAACCAGTTGCCTGCGCTGCGGGTCGGTCATGGCGAACGGGCCGAAGAGTTGAACCAAGCGCTGGCTGGAAATCGACTGGCGCTGACCGGTAATTACTTCAGCGGAGTGGCTATCGAGGATTGCGTGACCCGCTCGCGAGCGGAATTCGAGCGCTTGCGACGCGAAGGATTGTGAACGATCCGGACCGGATCCGGACGCAGGTCGCGCCGGCCGGGTCCGGTCGGTCCGGTGGATTAAAAGCTGGGGAAAACCGTGGACGTTTCGCCGGCCGGGACGAAAAGGTTTTCGCCTACCGACCAGATGTCGTCGTTAATCAAAAACTTGCAGGTGACTGCCCCTTTCTTAAGGTCGTTGTTGGTCCAGACCCAAACGTCGTTTTCGACGTTTTTCATTTCCACGCCGGCCTCCCAGTCAAGACCGGCGCCCTCGCCACGGATAAATAACTTGTTGCCGAATCCGACATCGTACTTGGCGACGATGACCGTGGCCGTCGAGTCAATAGGCTTTTTGGCGGTAGCCTTGGTGGGCGAGGTCGGGGCTTTGCTGGATTTAGCGGGTGCCGGTTTCGCGGCGGGTTTTGGCACCTCGGCCTTGACCGGCGCGGCGGGCGCGGCGGGTTTTGGCGCCTCGGCCTTGACCGG
>JBATDL010000390.1:0-1695 GCA_049663445.1 Candidatus Competibacter sp. | reverse complement strand
GTCTGAGCGAGGCCGAACTGTTCGAGTTTTTGTTCCTGCCCAGCTTCACCCTGCGCGACCAGGTTACGGAAATCTCCGGGCGTGGGGTCGGCCTCGACGTGGTGGCGAATATCGTGCAGCAGGTGCGCGGCACGGTGAAAACCTTTTCCGAACCGGGACGAGGCACCCGTTTCCAATTGCAATTGCCGCTGAGCCTGTCGGTGGTGCGCGGGTTGATCGTGCGGATCTCGGGCGAACCCTACGTGTTCCCACTGGCCCGGATCGACCGGGTGCTGGTGCTGACTCCCGGTGACATCCACATCGTGGAAGGTCGCGAGTACTGCATGCTCGACGGTGCGGCGGTGGGGCTGATCGCCGCCCATCAGGTGTTGGAACTGCCGGCCCCGGCGGTGGCGGGCGTGGATTTCCGGGTGGTGGTGATCGGCGACCGTGCCGGCCGGTTCGGGGTGGTGGTAGATCAGTTCCTGCTGGAAAGCACCCTGGTGGTGCAGCCGCTCGATCCGCGTCTGGGCAAGCTCCGCGACGTCGCCGCCGCCACTTTGCTGGAAGATGGCTCGCCGGCGCTGATCCTGGACGTGGACGACCTCGTTCGCTCCATCGATCGCCTGACCGCCGTCGGTCGGCCGGACAAAATGCAGCAGGCCACCGACGGCGCGGCGCGGCGGCCCAAGCGTATCTTGGTGGTGGACGACTCGCTGACCGTGCGCGAAGTCGAACGCAAGTTGTTGGAAAACCGGGGCTATCAGGTCGATGTCGCAGTCGATGGCATGGATGGCTGGAATACGGCGCGCACCGGCGATTACCAGTTGCTCATCAGCGACGTGGACATGCCGCGCCTGAACGGCATCGAATTGACGGCCCTGATCAAGCGGGATCCGCTCCTGCGGTCGCTACCGGTCATGATCGTGTCCTACAAGGAGCGGGAGGAGGACCGGCAGCGCGGGCTGGAGGCCGGCGCCGACTATTATCTGGCCAAGAGCAGTTTCCAGGACGACACCTTGCTGGATGCGGTGGAAACCCTGATCGGAGAAGCCTGACATGCGGATCGCCATCGTTAACGATCTGGCCATCGCCGTTGAAATACTGCGCCGCACTTTGACACGGGCGCCGGGCCACCAACTGGCCTGGACCGCCCACAACGGCCAGGAAGCAGTGCGCCTGTGCGCGCTGGACCGGCCCGACCTGATCCTGATGGATCTATTCATGCCGGTCATGGACGGCGTCGAGGCCACTCGCCGCATCATGCGGGAGTCGCCCTGCGCCATCCTGGTGGTGACAGCCGACGTGACCGATAGCGTGTCCAAGGTGTTCGAAGCGATGGGCGCCGGCGCGCTGGATGCGGTCAACACCCCGATCCAGGGGGAAGGCGATACAGCGGCCTCGCCGCTGCTGGCGAAAATCGAAACGATCCACAAGCTGATCGCCCCACATCCCACTCCGACGGCGTCGGGCGGGCGAGCGGAAACGGGCAACGGCATCCCTCTGGTCGTGATCGGCGCCTCGACGGGCGGTCCCGCCGTCCTCGCGGCCCTGCTCGCTCCGCTGCCGCGCGATTTCCCCGCCGCCGTGCTGGTCGTGCAGCATGTGGATGTCCAGTTCGCCGGTGGCCTGGCCGACTGGCTGGGCCAATCGTGCTCGCTTGAGGTCCGTACCGCGCGGGAAGGCGACCGGCCCCGAGCCGGCTGCGTGCTGTTG
>JBATDL010000389.1:0-2721 GCA_049663445.1 Candidatus Competibacter sp. | reverse complement strand
GGCACCCTGCAAGCGCTGTTCGGCTCGCTGTACGTCAGCCAGTTCAACCTGTACAGCCAGGTGTGGCAGGTCATCGTGCAGGCGGCCCCGGAATACCGTTCCCGCCCCGACGACATCAAGCAGATTTACGTACGCTCGACCAACGGCGGCATGGTGCCGCTGGCGGCGGTCACCAAGCTGGAATACAACAGTGCCCCGAACCTGATCACCCGCTTCAACACCTTCCCCGCCGCCAAGGTCACCGGCGGCGCGGCACCGGGCTACAGTTCCGGCCAAGCGCTGGCCACCATGGAAGCAGTGGCTCGCGAGGTGCTGCCGCAGGGTTATTCCTTCGGCTGGAGCGGCCAAGCCTATCAGGAGAAGAAGGTCGGCGGCGATTCGGCGATGGTGTTTATCTATGGCCTGATCATGGTGTTCCTGATCCTGGCGGCCCAGTATGAGAAGTGGTCGCTGCCGTTCAGTGTGATGATGGCCGTGCCGTTCGGAGCGTTCGGAGCGTTGCTGGCGGTCTGGCTGCGCGGGATGGAAAACGACGTGTATTTCCAGATCGGCCTGCTGACTCTGGTCGGTCTGGCGGCCAAGAATGCCATCCTGATCGTGGAATTCGCGGTGATGAAACACGAGGAGGGAATGCCGGTTCTGGAAGCGGCGGTGGAGGCGGCGCGCTTGCGCTTCCGGCCGATCCTGATGACGTCGCTGGCGTTCATTCTCGGCGCGATTCCCCTGGTCATCGCCACCGGCGCCGGCGCCAACAGCCGCCATTCCATCGGCACCGGCATCGTCGGCGGCATGACCGCCGCCACCGTGCTGGCGATATTCTTCGTACCGATGTTTTTCCGCCTGTTCGAGGGTTTGAGCGAGAAGCGCGATGGCAAGAAGAAGGCGTCTTCCGATGCTGAGTCGCCACTGCTTCTCTCTCCCGCTGGAACTGAGGCTGAAAGTCTGCCGGAGGACCGCCACGATGCATAAGACACTGCTTGCCGCCGCGCTCGGCGTGGCCTTGACCGGTTGCGCGGTCGGTCCGGTTTACGAACGCCCGGAAGTGCCGATTCCGGCGCAATGGGAGGTTGATCTCCAGACCGCCAACGATCTCGCCAACACCGCCTGGTGGGAGCAATTCCGCGATCCGGTGTTGAACAATCTCATCCAAACCGCGCTGCAAGAGAACAAGGACGTGCAAATCGCCGCCGCGCGGGTGGAAGAGTACATCGGCCGTTATGGCGTTACTCGCTCCACGCAATTCCCCCAAGTCGGCGCCAACGCCGCTGGGGCACGCACCCGCAACACCGAGAATGGCGGCGTTACGCTGGGCGAAAACCCGACCAACAGTTTCCAAGTTGATTTGGGCGTGTCGTTCGAGCTGGATTTGTGGGGTAAGTTGCGCAGCGCCACCGAGGCGGCCCGCGCGCAACTGCTGGCGACCGAGGAAGCCAAGCGCACGGTGATTCTCAGTCTGGTCAGCCGCTTGGCCAACAGCTACGTGCAACTGCTCGACTACGACAAGCAACTAGCCATCACTCAGGCGACCTTGCAAACCCGTGGTGAATCGGTGCGAATCAACGGTCTGCGCTTCAAGGCCGGTTTGATCTCGGAACTGGATTACCAGCAGGCCGTGGCGGAATACCAGAACGCGGCGGTGCAGGTGCCCTTGCTGGAACGGCAGATCGCCCAACAGGAGAACGCCATCAGCCTGCTGCTGGGGCGCAATCCCGGCAGGATCAGTCGGGGGGTCACCTTGGATCTCTTGACCTTGCCGCAGATCCCCGGCGGGTTGCCTTCCGATCTGCTGGAGCGCCGTCCCGATATCCGGCAGGCGGAGCAACAATTGATCGCCGCCAACGCCTTGATCGGGGTGGCCAAGGCAGCGTTTTTCCCCAGCATTTCCTTGACCGGTTTTCTCGGCACGGCCAGCACCGATCTGTCGGATCTGTTCAAGGGGCCGTCGAACACCTGGCAGTTCGCGGGCCAACTGCTCCAGCCGATCTTCACCGGTGGCGCGCTGACCGGCCAGTTGCAGGTCGCGGAAGCCGTGCAACAGCAGGCGCTCTTGAATTATCAGCAGGTGATTCAAAAAGCCTTCGCCGAAGTGGACGACAGCCTGATCGCGGTCGGCAAGCTGCGCGAGCAGTTGAAGGATGAAGCCTTGCAGGTCAAAGCCTTGCAGCGTTATCTCGATCTGGCGACGCTGCGCTATCAGAACGGCTACTCCGATTATCTGACGGTGGTGGATGCCGAGCGCAATCTGTATACCGCGCAACTCCAGTACGTGCAGGATCAGGGGACTCTGTACACCGCGATGGTCAGCCTGTACGCAGCGCTGGGCGGCGGCTGGGTCAATCAGGCCGAGCAGATGACCGCACCGCCGGACAAAGCCAGCGTCAAGGCAGGCTGACCGCCGGCGCATCGTTCGCCCTCGCCCCGTTGGCGGGGGATCGGGGGTAAAGGCGAAATCTTCCATATGGAATACCGATGAGCGAAAAATCCACCAAACCGGCGGGCACCCTCGATGCTGCGGTCAAGGCGTGGCGGGCGCATTTGCTGGAGCAGGGCAACCGTTTCGAGCGCGGCCCGGCGTATGAAGGCAACGGTAAGGCCCGACATTCCGCACCCCTCCCGTTAAAATATCCGCATTTCCACCGGATCTGACGACGCGCATTGAACCCTAACCGCCCTGACGTAGCGATTGTCCCTTCCTATGCCAGCACCCACCTCGACCACCTT
>JBATDL010000388.1:0-3131 GCA_049663445.1 Candidatus Competibacter sp. | reverse complement strand
TGATGCAAGAGCGCCCCCGCCGCCGGACCCTGCAAACGGTCCCGGAACGAATCCGCCACTTAATCGCCGACTGTCAAGCTCGGGGAGTCAGTAATATCTAATGGTTGAGCTTAAGTTGGCGCTTATGGGGCCTGGAGGCTGGTGGATTCTGGTGGAACCCGAAATTCACTTCGTCCGCGACACCGAAGTCGCCGTGCCCGATCTGGCCGGTTGGCGGCGCGAACGAATGCCGGCCATTCCCCGCGATCACCGTTTCGAAGTCGTCCCCGACTGGGTGTGCGAAATTCTCTCGCCGTCCACCGCGCAAAAGGATCGCACCCTGAAACTCCCGCTTTACGCCCGTTACGGCGTCGCCCACACTTGGCTGGTCGATCCGTTGGCGCGCACGCTGGAGGCTTTCGAGTTGCGCGACGGTCAATGGGTGCTGCTTGGCGCGATTGGAGAAGACGCGCCGGTCTGTTTCCCGCCCTTCGCGGCCATCACCTTCTCGCTCGCCGATCTGTGGGTTTGAATATACTGTTCGCCCACTCAGCCATTGCATGCTTGTCCGCTCATGTCCACATCCCCCGTTTCCCCCGCCGAATTTGCCCCCCTGCGTCTACGCAAGGACGAAGATCGCCGGCTGCGTGCCGGCCACCTCTGGGTCTACAGCAACGAAATCGACACCGGCGTTACCCCCCTGCGCAATTTCGAGCCGGGCCAGTCGGTGGCGATTCAAGCCAGTAACGGCAAGACGCTCGGTACCGGCTACATCAACCCGCATGCACTGCTGTGCGCTCGGCTGGTCAGCCGCGACTTGGAGCATCCCCTCAGCCCTTCGTTGCTGGTGCATCGCCTCAACGTGGCGCTGAGCCTGCGCGAGCGGCTGTACGGCCGGCCGTTTTATCGATTGGTCTACGGCGAGGGCGACGGCCTGCCGGGCTTGGTCGTGGACCGATACGGCGACCTCTGCGTGGTGCAACTGGCCACCGCCGGCATGGAGCAACTCAAGGACGAGATTCTCGCTGCCCTGCAAAAGGTATTGAAACCGGCGTCGATACTATGGCGCAACGACAGTCGGGTGCGGGAACTGGAAGGGCTGGAACGCACCGTCGCCGACGCCGTCGGCGCGGTCCCGGAAACCGTGACGGTCGAGGAAGACGGGCTGCGTTTCCAGGTTTCGCCGCGCACGGGTCAGAAGACCGGCTGGTTTTACGACCAGCGCGACAATCGCGCCCGGCTGGATCGTTATGTTGCCGGTCGTCGAGTGCTGGACGTATTCAGCTACGTCGGCGCTTGGGGCGTGCGGGCGGCGGCGCGCGGCGCGCGGGAGGTGCTGTGTGTGGATTCATCCACGACCGCGCTGGAGCAAGCGGTGGCCAACGCGACGTTGAATGAGGTCGGCGATCGGGTCAGAACCGAACAGGGCGATGCTTTCGAGGTGCTCAAAAGCTTGCGCGAGGCTCGCGAGCGCTTCGACGTGGTGATCGTGGACCCACCGGCCTTCATCAAGCGTCGCAAGGACTTCAAGGAAGGCGCGCTGGCCTACCGGCGGCTCAACGAAATGGCGATGCAGGTCTTGGAACGCGATGGACTGCTGGTGTCCTGTTCCTGCTCGCAGTTATTCTCCCGTGATGTGTTGGTGCATACCCTGTTGCAAGGGTCGCGGCATCTGGATCGCAATCTGCTGATTCTGGAACAGGGCCGGCAGGGACCGGATCATCCGGTCCTGCCAGCGATTCCCGAGACCGACTACCTCAAGGCGGTATTCGCGCGGGTGCTGCCGGCCTGAAAGAAAACACGATTGATTCCATGTAACCACTCAAGAGATCTCGAACGATGAGCGAGCAGGATTTCCACCGCCTGATTCGGGTGCTGGAAGAAATACGCGACCATCAAAAGTTGCAACTGGAACGCCAAGCCGAGGCGCTGGGATTGCAACGCGAGCAGTTCGCGCTGGTTCAAAAGCAAACCGAACGCGCGGAGCGCTTGCAGGATCGTGCCGAGCAAATCCAGGCCAAAAGCGCGCAACTGGTTGCCGGCGCCCGTAAGGCGATGGTAGTCGTCCTGCCTATTCTCATCGTGCTCATCGCTTACCTGACTTGGCTCATCTTTCGTTGAGCACGCGGTGTCCTGACAGCGTTTCAACGCTTTTGCGGACTTCGCATTCCTGAAAATTTAGCCGTCATGGCCGGTGGCGGATCGCCAGCGGCTCGGACATTTTCCTCGGAGTTTTCCATGCTCGTACATCCCGATTTCGATCCGGTGGCGTTCAGTCTGGGGCCGCTGCATGTGCGCTGGTACGGCCTCATGTATCTGCTGGGCTTCCTCATCGGTTGGGCACTGGGCCGCTACCGTGTCAAGCAGCCCGGCTCCGGTTGGACCGCCGAACAGATGGACGATCTGGTGTTCTACATCGCCCTGGGCGTTATCCTCGGTGGTCGGATCGGCTATATCCTGTTCTATGGTTTCCATTCCTTTCTCGACAATCCGCTGGTGCTGTTCCGGGTTTGGGAGGGCGGTATGTCGTTTCACGGCGGTTTTCTCGGCGTGCTGCTGGCCATGCTGCTGTTTGCCCGCAAGTACCAAAAAGGATTCTGGCCGACCATCGACTTCATCGCGCCGCTGATCGCGCCGGGCATCCTGTTCGGCCGAATCGGCAATTTCATCAATGGGGAATTGTGGGGTCGGGTCACCGATCTGCCGTGGGGGATGGTGTTCCGCCAGACCGGCGACAATTTGCCGCGCCATCCATCGCAGTTGTACGAGGCGACGATGGAGGGGCTGGCGTTGTTCGTTATCGTCTGGCTGTTTTCGGCCAAGCCGCGCCCGACCATGGCGGTGTCGGGCGTGTTCGCGCTGAGCTACGGCATTTTCCGCTTTCTGGTGGAATTCGTCCGCCAGCCGGACGCGCAGCTCGGCTATCTGGCTTTCGGTTGGGTGACCATGGGGCAGGTGCTGTCGCTGCCGTTGATCGTGGTGGGTGTGGTGCTGCTGGTGCTGGCTTATAGCCGGCCGACCGACCGGGTATGAGGCGTGTCTTGCGTCGTCGCTCCATTGGGGAGCGGCGGCTGGCGCTTATTCGGGATAGCGGTAGGTAATGGTCACGTTTTGCGGGCTGCGGTCGGCGCCCAGCAGGTTGGAAGCGCCCT
>JBATDL010000387.1:0-7222 GCA_049663445.1 Candidatus Competibacter sp. | reverse complement strand
TTTCGTAGCAGAGCGGGCAGCTCGGCGATGGACTCGATCACGGCATCCGGTTGGGCATCGCGGATGTCGCAGCCGTGGTTGTAGCCGTAGGGTACGCACACGATGGGACAACCGGCGTTGCGGGCGGCGCCCACGTCGTTGATCGAGTCGCCGACCATGAGCCCTTGCGTGATCGGTACGCGCAGGCGTTCCGCGCACAGCAGCAGCGCGTCCGGGGCCGGTTTGGGCTGGGGGATGCATTCGCCGCCGACCACGGTGGCAAAGAACTCGCCGATGCCGAGCCGTTCCAACAGCGGCTGCGCGAACTCGGCGGGTTTGTTGGTGACGCAGGCCATGGGCAAACCGGCGGCATGCAGTTCGACCAACCCCTCGCGGACACCGGGATAGACTGCGCTGTAGACGCTGATATGGTCGGCGTAGGCGGCCCGGTACAGCGGTTTGGCGCGCGCGAACAGCTCAGGATCGGCCCGGCTGCCGTCCATCTCGCCGGTCAGGGCGCGGCGGATCAGGTTGTCCATGCCGTTGCCGACCCAGGCGCGCACCTGCGTTTCCTCGCGCGCCGGCAGCTCCAGTTGCCGCAGCATGACGTTAATTGCCGCGGTCAGGTCGGGGACGCTGTCCACCAGCGTGCCGTCGAGATCGAAGAAAAGGGCCGCGATATTCTCAAACATGGTTAGGGATCTGCCTGAGCCAGTTCGGCGCGCAGGGCGGCGAGGGTGGCCCGATAGTCGGGAGTGCTGAAGATGGCCGAGCCGGCGACGAAGGTGTCGGCTCCCGCTTCGGCGATAAGCCGGATGTTGTCGATCTTGACGCCGCCGTCCACTTCCAGCCGGATTGGGTAGCCGCTGTCGTCGATCAGCTGCCGGGCCTCGCGCAATTTTTTCAGGGTGCCGTTGATGAAGCTTTGGCCGCCGAAACCGGGGTTGACCGACATCAGCAGCACCATATCCACCTTGTCCATCACGTATTTCAGGTATTCCAGCGGGGTGGCGGGGTTGAACACCAGCCCGGAGCGGCAGCCACAGTCGCGGATCAATTGCAGGCTGCGGTCGACGTGGTCGCTGGTTTCCGGGTGAAAGGTGATGTAGGTGGCGCCGGCTTGGGCAAAGTCGGGGATGATACGGTCCACCGGCCGGATCATCAGATGGACGTCGATGGGCGCGGTGACCCCGTGCTTGCGCAGCGCCTCGCAAACCAGAGGGCCGACCGTCAGGTTGGGGACGTAGTGATTGTCCATGACGTCGAAATGCACCCAGTCCGCGCCCGCCGCCAACACGGCGTCCACTTCCGCGCCAAGTCGGGCGAAGTCGGCGGACAGAATCGAGGGTGCGATCAGGTAGTCGCGCATGATGGGCAAGAGACCTCGGGCGAAATCCCCGGCTCACGCCGGGGGCAGTCCATCGGGAGGGGGCACTTTAGCCGAATCGCGCCGGGTTTGGCGACCGCCGGCCCCCTGAAATTCGGGTGACCGGCCGCATGGCGCGGTCTTCAGCGCGCGATCACCCGCTGGATGCGTTCCAGTGCCTTGACCAGATTTTCCATGCTGGTTGCGAACGAAATGCGGGCGCAGCCTTCGGCGCCGAAGGCCGAACCTGGCACCAGCGCCACGCCGCCTTCGTTCAGCAGCAGTTCCGCGAAGGCGATGTCGTTGGCCAGTCCCAGCCGCTCGATGATCTTCTGAAAGCTGGGGAAGATGTAGAAGGTGCCATCAGCCGGCGCGACCTCGACCCCTTCCATTGCCTTCAGCATCTGGTAAACGTAGTCGTGACGCTCCTTGAAGGCTTGGGTCATGGTCGCGACGCAAGACTGATCGCCGTTGATCCCAGCTTCCGCCGCGACCTGGGAGATCGAGGTCGGGTTGGAGGTGCTCTGCGACTGAATGTTGGTCATGGCGGTGATCAAGTCGCTGGGGCCACCGCAGTAGCCGATCCGCCAGCCGGTCATCGAATACACCTTGGAGACGCCATTCAGCACCAAGGTACGATCGTAGAGGTCCGGGCAGACGTTGAGAATGTTGCAAAACGGTTTTCCCGTCCACTGAATGTGCTCGTACATATCATCGGTGGCGATATAAACCTGCGGATGGCGGCGCAGCACTTCGCCCAGCGCGCTCAATTCGGCGGCGTTGTAGGCGACGCCGGTCGGATTGGAGGGGCTGTTGATCACCAGCAGCTTGGTGCGCGGGGTGATGGCGGCTTCCAGTTGCGCGGCGGTGATCTTGAAATGCTGTTCGATACCGGCCTGGACGATCACCGGCGTGCCGTCGGCCAGCAGCACCATGTCGGGGTAGGAGACCCAGTACGGCGCGGGGATGATCACTTCGTCGCCGCTGTTCAGCAGCGCTTGGGCCAGATTGTAAAAGCTCTGCTTGCCGCCGCAGGACACCAAAATCTGCTTGGGCTCGTAGCTCAGGCCGTTATCGCGCTGGAACTTGGAGATGATGGCTTTCTTCAGACTCGCCGTGCCACCCACCGGCGTGTATTTGGTGAAGCCGGCGTGGATGGCCTGGATGGCGGCGTCCTTGATGAAATCAGGCGTATCGAAATCCGGCTCACCGGCGCCCAGGCCGACCACATCCTTGCCGGCCGCCTTGAGTTCGTTGGCCTTGGCGGTCACCGCCAGCGTAGGGGAAGGTTTGATGCGCTGCACACGTTCGGAAAGAGGGGTACTCACGGGGGCTCCTGGATACGGACCGAAAAGTTGAACACGGGAATGGCTCAGATTGTCGGATCATACTGAAAATTCCCACGCCAACCAATTTCCCATGCAAACGAAAAAGCCTTTTACCCTTCGCGCCCGTTTTCAGCCCACCGGCGATCAGCCGGACGCCATCCATGCGCTGGTCGCGGGCCTGAGCGACGGCTTGGCGCATCAAACCTTGCTCGGTGTCACCGGTAGCGGCAAGACTTTTACCGTCGCCAACCTCATCGCCGCCGTGCAGCGCCCGGCGCTGGTGTTGGCGCCCAATAAAACGCTGGCGGCGCAACTGTATGGCGAGATGAAGGCGTTTTTCCCCGACAACGCGGTGGAATACTTCGTCTCCTATTACGACTACTACCAGCCGGAAGCCTACGTGCCCTCGTCCGATACCTATATCGAGAAGGATGCCTCGATCAACGAGCACATCGAACAGATGCGGCTGTCGGCGACCAAGGCGATTCTGGAGCGTCCCGACACCATCATCGTGGCCACCGTGTCGGCGATTTACGGCTTGGGCGATCCCGAGTCGTACATGAAGATGTTGTTGCATCTGGTGCGCGGCGAGCGGGTCGATCAGCGCGCCATTCTGCGCCGGTTGGCGGATTTGCAGTACACCCGCAACGATCTGGAACTGGGGCGTGGCACGTTTCGGGTCCGTGGCGAGGTGATTGACATCCATCCGGCCGAATCCGATCAGGAAGCGGTGCGGGTGGAGTTGTTCGACGACGAGATCGAATCGCTCAGTCTGTTCGATCCACTGACCGGGCATGTGTTGCGCAAGACGCCGCGTTATACCGTTTATCCCAAGACCCATTACGTCACCCCGCGCGAGCAGCTTTTGCGGGCGGTGGACGCGGTCAAGGACGAGTTGCGCGAACGCTTGGTCGAGATGCACGCCGCCAACAAGCTGTTGGAAGCACAGCGTTTGGAGCAGCGCACCCGCTTCGATATCGAAATGATGCTGGAGCTGGGTTATTGCAGCGGCATTGAGAACTATTCCCGCCATCTGTCCGGCCGGGAAGCGGGCGAGCCGCCACCGACGCTGCTCGATTATTTGCCGCCCGAGGCGCTCATTTTCATCGACGAGAGCCATGTCACCGTGCCGCAATTGGGCGCGATGTACAAAGGCGACCGTTCGCGCAAGGAAACCCTGGTCGATTACGGATTCCGGCTACCGTCGGCGCTGGACAATCGGCCCTTGCGTTTCGACGAGTTCGAACGAATCAGCGGTCAGACCGTGTTCATTTCCGCCACGCCCGGCCCCTTTGAGCTGGCGCATTCCGGCGGGGCGGTGGTGGAACAGGTGGTGCGCCCCACCGGCTTGGTGGACCCCGAGGTCGAAGTGCGTCCCGCCCGGCATCAGGTGGACGATCTGCTGGGCGAGATCCGCGAGCGTGCCCAGCTCAAGGAACGGGTGTTGGTCACGACCTTGACCAAACGCATGGCCGAGGATTTGACCGAGTATCTGGCCGAGAACGGGGTGCGGGTGCGTTATCTGCATGCCGATATCGACACGGTGGAGCGGGTCGAGATCATCCGCGATCTGCGCTTGGGGCAGTTCGACGTGCTGGTCGGCATCAACCTGCTGCGGGAAGGGCTGGATTTGCCGGAAGTATCGCTGGTGGCGATTCTCGACGCCGACAAGGAGGGTTTCCTGCGTTCCGACCGCTCGCTGATTCAGACCATCGGTCGCGCCGCCCGCAATCTGCGCGGCAGGGCGATTCTGTACGCCGACCAGATCACTGGTTCGATGCGGCGGGCGTTGGACGAAACCGAACGGCGTCGGACCAAGCAGCAGACGTACAACCAGATCCACGGGATTACCCCGCGCGGCATCGAGAAGGCGGTGGCCGACATCATGGAAGGCGCGTATCCGGGCGCGCCGACCCCGGCCGCGCAATACGCCAAGGTCGCTGAGGAGACGGCGGCCTACGCCCGCGAATCGCCGGCGCTGCTGGCTAAGAAGATCAAGCAATTGGAACAGGCGATGTATCGTCATGCCCGCGATCTGGAATTCGAGGAGGCGGCGAAACTGCGGGATGAAATTCAGCGGATTCGGCGGTTGGGGTTGGGAATGCCGGAGGTGAAGGCGAGTTAGCTTTCGAGAGTCGGTTTAGCCGATCCACCGCCCGATCCATACCCTTGCCTTGGACAGCAGCCCGCCGCCGTGTTGAACCGGTTCTGGCGGGTTCGCCGCTTGCCGGATAAGCCCAGCAATTTGCTGGGCTTCGGGCAGTTTCAACCGCTGAGCGTCTTGCAGGGCTAGGCCTAATAGTTCCAGCGCTTTCTGGCGATCTCTCGCCGCGCCGCGCGCCAGATAATTGATCCCGATCTTGGCGCGGCAGACCAGTAAATCCCGCGCCGACCGGAGCCGTTCGTACACCGGCAGTTCTTCCTCCTGGCGGATGAGCAACGCCTCGTCCAACTGCCCGCGCGCCTGGTACACGTCGGCGATCTTCCCTTGCGCGACCGCCCGTGCTTGCACATCGCCCAGTTGCTCGTAAACCGGTAATTCCTCCTCCTGGCGAATTCGCAGCGCCTCGTCCAACTGCCCGCGCGCTTGGTACACGTCGGCGATGTTCCCCAGGGCCACCGTCCGCGCTCGCACGTCCCCCAGCCGCTCGTAGACCGGCAGTTCCTCCTCCTGGCGAATTCGCAGCGCCTCGTCCAACTGCCCGCGTGCCTGCAACATGTCAGCGATCTTGCCTAGGGTCACCGCCCGCGCTTGCGCATCGCCCAGCCGCTTGTAGACCGGTAGTTCCTCCTCCCGGCGAATCCGCAGCGCTTCGTCCAATTCTCCCCGATCCTGCAAGACGTCGGCGATCTTGCCCAGGGTCACCGCCTTCGACCGCACGTCCCCCAACCGTTCGTAGACCGGTAGTTCTTCCTCCCGGCGAATCCGCAGCGCCTCGTCCAGCTCGCCGCGCGCCTGCAACACGTCGGCGATCTGGCCTTGCGCCAAAGCCACTTCTCGCTCATCGCCTCTGGATTGATCTAGCGTCGCTTTCTGGCGGGCGAGATCCAAGGTCCGGTCCAGTAGGCCAGCACTTATTGCGACGTTGCTCGCTGTCCACAGGATATTGGATTTTTCGGCATCGGTGAGAGTGTTTCGCAAGGCTCGTTCGCAGAACGCTAGCCAGGCACCGAAGGGACCGTTACGCATGGCAAACCATGAGCCAGCTCGTTCCACTCGGACCTCATCCGTTTCCGGCATCCGTGCCAGCCATTCCACCAGCGCCACGTTTTCCTGGTGGATTTCGCCCCAGCGTCGCCCTTGATCGTTTTCCTGGCCAGCCTCGCTTTTGGGCAAGCGTTCCACGAACCAGTCGGTCATCCGTTCCAGTACGGTGGTTTCCTCGGCGCGTGGCCGCAACAACTCCGCCAGCAGGGGATGCAAACGCCAGCTTTCTCCGTTCGGCGTCCGATCCAGCAATGACAGGGTGTGGGCCTGCACGGCCAGTTCTTCGAAATCCGTCGCATTCAGCTCAGCCAGCGCCGCGCCTAGGCTGGCCCCAAAGCCGCCAGTCGGTCCGTGACTCAGCGCATGAAAAGCCGGCAATAATCGATCTGCGTCCGTGCCCAGTTGCTCCCGCAACAGGTCCAACGACAGTTCGAATGTGGCGGACAACAGCCGGTTGGGGTCAGCCGGGTCGGGGTGGTCCAAGCACAAACCTGCCTTTCGCAATAAACCCAGAAAACCCGCCACGCTCCGCCCGGCGCGCAAATGCCCGGCGGCCAAGTGAATCGCCAGCGGCAGATAGCCCAATGCGCGCACCAGTTCGCCGTAATCTCGCGTGGTCGCGGTTTTTTCCAATTCTTGGCTCAGCTGATCGAGCGCCGCATCCTCTTCGAAAGGGCGCAATGGAATCCGTGACCAGTTCGCGCTTTCACCCAGATGCTGAAGGCGCCCGCTGACCGCCACCGGACAGTTCGTCAACCGTTGCACGGCTTGCGCCACGGCTCGCGCTATTTCTTGCGAATCGGCGTTTTCGATATGCACCAGCGTCAGCGGTTGTTGCAGCCGGGCGGATAGATCGGTGCCGGCCGGTAACTGAAGCAGGTCTCGCAACCGTCCCAGTAGCGTTTTGGTCTCCAGCGGTTGCCGAGGGTCGAGCACTAATCGGAGATAACCACCGGGAAAATCAGCCTCGTGCAGAGCGTAGAAACGATCCACCAGATAGGATTTACCGACCCCGGCCATGCCCTGCACCGAGCAGACCGCCACGGTCTGCGTGCCGCCGTTCGCCCGCAACAACACCTGTTCCAATCGCGCCAATTCCGCTTGCCGGCCGGCGAACACATCGTCCACGCGCGGATGCACGGTGCTCGGCGCGGGTGGCGACTGCATCCACCAAATCAGCCGGCCGTTTTGGGTGCCGCGATACAGGCTGTTGTCGTCGAACCAGAATCCCCGACCCGACCAGCCCCGGAACCGTAAGTCGTAGCGCAGCGGACGGCCTTGGGTGTCCAGAGTGATTTCCAGCACCTCGCAGGCGTTGGGATATTGATCGGCTCCGTGGCC